>NZ_DAXETW010000086.1:0-136539 GCF_051155795.1 Longibacter sp. | reverse complement strand
ATGGCGGTCTCGCGATGGCTGGAGATGGAGGCGTTTTTTCCGTTGAGCGCCTGCCCGTTGCTCATCTCAAAGGCCGAGAGGAACCGGTCCTTTGCGGGGGCGCTGGTGTCTAACGTCGTAGGCATAGGTGCGATGGATTACAGGGGGAAAAGCAGGACAGTGCGAGGGCGGCGCCGGTGTTACGCAGCAGCAGCCGCTTCCTCGCGGACCCACTCGTATCCTTTCTCTTCCAGCTGCACGGCCAGGTCCTTGTCGCCCGAGCGGACGATGCGACCGTCGACCATGACGTGTACGTGGTCCGGCACGATGTAATCGAGCAGGCGTTGGTAGTGCGTGATCACGAGGAAGCCCCGGTCGTCGCTCCGCAGCTTGTTGACGCCGTCGGAGACCTGACGCAGTGCGTCGATGTCGAGACCGGAATCGGTTTCGTCGAGAATGGCAAGGCGCGGCTCAAGCATGGCGAGCTGGAAAATCTCATTCCGCTTCTTCTCGCCGCCGGAGAACCCTTCGTTCACCGACCGCTTCGTGAGGTCGGCGCTGAGATCGACGAGCTTCGCGCGTTCGCGGACGAGCTTGAGAAAGTCGCCAGCTCCGAGCTCTTCTTCGCCTCGCGCTTCGCGAACCGCGTTCACGGCCTCGCGGAGGAAGTTGGTCATGCTCACGCCAGGCAGTTCAACCGGATACTGAAAGGCGAGGAAGACGCCCTTCTCGGCGCGCTCTTCTGCCTCCAGTTCGAGGAGGTCTTCTCCGTCGTACAGGATTTCACCCTGGGTAACGACGTATTCTTCGCGGCCGGCCAGGACGGCGGCGAGGGTGCTTTTCCCCGATCCATTGGGGCCCATGATGGCGTGAACTTCACCGGTGTCGAGCGTCAGGTCAACGCCTTTAAGAATTTCGATGTCCTCGTCTTCGACGCTGACGTGGAGGTTTTTGACTTCAAGGAGTGCCATGTGTGGTGTCCGTCTACAGGTATTCAGATTCGAAATAGGGTGCCGCGAGGAGCGCGACCCGTGCGATCAGCGGGCCGCACTCCTGAGGGAATGAATGCGTTATCCGACCGAGCCCTCGAGCTCGATGGCGAGCAGTTCCTTCGCCTCGACGGCGAATTCCATCGGCAGCTCGGCCAAAATCTCTTTGCAGAAGCCGTTCACGATGAGCTTGAGAGCTTCTTCCTCACCGAGCCCGCGCTGATGGCAGTAGAACATCTGATCTTCGCCCACCTTCGAGGTCGTCGCTTCATGCTCAACCTGCGCGGACGGGTTACCGATCTCGATGTACGGGAACGTGTGCGCGCCGCACTGATCGCCGATCAGCAGCGAATCGCACTGGGAGAAGTTGCGTGCGTTCTCCGCATTCTTCCCGACCTTTACGAGGCCGCGATAGCTGTTCTGCGCCTTACCGGCGGAAATGCCTTTTGAGATGATGGTCGACTTCGTGTTCTTGCCGAGGTGGACCATCTTCGTCCCGGTGTCGGCCTGCTGATACCCTTTCGTGAAGGCCACCGAGTAAAATTCGCCGACGGAGTCATCCCCTTTCAAGATCACGGACGGGTACTTCTGAGTGACGGCCGAGCCGGTCTCGAGCTGCGTCCAGCTGATCTTCGAACGATCGCCTTTGCAGATGCCGCGCTTCGTGACCAGGTTGTACACGCCGCCCTCGCCGGTCTCCGGGTTGCCCGGGTACCAGTTCTGAATGGTCGAGTACTTGATTTCGGCGTCTTCATGCGCTACCAGCTCGACGCAGGCTGCGTGCAGCTGGTTCTCCTTGCGCATCGGGGCCGTGCACCCTTCCAGGTAGCTGACGTATGACCCCTTCTCTGCCACGATGAGCGTCCGCTCAAACTGACCGGTACCCTGCTCGTTGATTCGGAAGTAGGTCGACAGCTCCATCGGGCAGCGGACGCCCTCCGGAACGTACACGAAAGAACCGTCAGAGAAGACGGCCGAGTTGAGCGCGGCGAAGTAGTTGTCCGTGTACGGAATGACGGATCCGAGGTGCTCGCGCACGATCTCCGGATGCTGGCGTGCGGCTTCGCCGAAGGACATGAAGAGAACCCCCTTCTCCTTCAACTTCTCTTTGAACGTCGTGGCCACGGACACACTGTCCATGACGGCATCAACGGCGACGCCCGTCAACTGCTTCTGCTCCTGAAGCGGAATGCCGAGGCGTTCGAACGTCTCAAGCAACTCGTCCGGGACCTCGTCGAGGCTGTCGTACTGCGCCTTGTCTTTCGGCGCGGAGAAGTAGCTAATGTCCTGCAGGTCCGGCTTGACGTACTTGAGGTGCGCCCACTCCGGGTAGCTATCCTCATCTTCCATCAGCGTCTTGAAGTACCGGAACGCCTTCAGGCGCCACTCCAGCAACCATTCGGGTTCGTCCTTTCGCTGGGAGATGTACCGAACGATGTCCTCGTTCAGCCCTTTCGGAGCCTTTCCGGACTCGACTTCGGTGTACCAGCCGTGCTCGTACTCTTTGCTGGCTACCCCCTCTAGGTATTCGGTTTCAGACTGGCTCATAAAATCCTCGTCCTTGAAGAAATTCGTGCGTGCTCGTGGCGGCGACGCTGAACGTCGCGTCAGTGCTTCTGGCTCGGTGCTTCCGGCTCGGTGCTCCTGGCGGCGTGGTCGGGCAGAGATCTGCAGCCCAGTCGGGCCGGATGATCTCGGTCAGAAGCCTGGTGTCAACGTCCGTTTACATTATGCTTCGTTGTCAACGCTCGATTACAACCATGCATTTGGCGCCGCGTTCCAGGGCGATTCATCGCGATAACGTCTTCATTGCAGTTTTTCTGACTCGCCGCCGATCCGGCGTAGATGCGCATCCGGTCTCTGCACGTTCGCGTGGAGCGACAGCATGATGCCGCATGCTCGCCGCGCCACCCTGGCACGCGCTCCGGCCGATCACCCTGGCTTTGCTCGGCCGTCTCCAAGGCCGGTACGGACAGGCAGAGGTGAGAAACCTGCAGACGGGCCAGAGGTACGAATCCGGCATTGTTGATACGGAAGTGCGTCCCGACGCCCCGACCTGAGCCTGCGGCGGCGTACTGCCGGACTCGATACGGAAACACCCTGTGCAAACCCGCTTCAACCGTCATTATGGACATTTCCATCACAGACGAGGCCCTTTCTCAGTTGCGCGACGTGGCCTCGGACGAAGCCGTCAATCTCGACGACACGCTGCTTCGGATCGCGGTCGTGCCCGGCGGCTGCTCCGGGCTCACATACGACCTGGGCTGGGATACGACCGTGCAAGACGATGATGAACTAACGGAGGTGGACGGTCTCCGCATCGTTCTCGATGCAAAAAGTGCTCTCTATCTGGAGGGCTCGGAACTTCACTTCACGGACGGCCTCCAGGGGGATGGATTTCACTTCGCCAATCCGCAGGCCACCCGTTCATGTGCCTGCGGGGAGTCCTTCGGTATGTAACCGATCTCCCGTGCGCAGCCGTACCGCGCCCGCCGGGTCGAAGCCGCACTTCAAGCCCGCACGGCCGCATTTTGTGAGTGTCCACGTAAACAAGCGTTTACATGGTAGAATGACTGAGTCCGACGAGGTCCAGCTCGAGCCCGGGAGTCGACAGGCTCGGTTACACGAGTTGTTCTCCCTGGATCTCTGGTGGAGCCTCGCCATGATGGCGGTGGGCCTTGGATGTGCGGCGGTACTGTTTGCGGTCATCCGGGAAGATGCGCTTCGCGTTGCCGGACTTGCCGTAGGGGTGGCCGGCGTCCTCACCTTTTCCGTCCGTCTCGTCTACCTCCGCGGCTGGCGCGGCTCATACGCAGACGAATGGGTAGCGATCGTCGCCAGCGTCGCCGTGTTGATTGCATGCACGGAAACGGTTCACGCCATCCTGAACGTATTGTAGCGGGTCCGGCACGTCGGGTATGACACGTCGCGTGCTCACGGCCCGGTGTCTATCCGCGTCCAGCGCACGCGGTCACCCGCAACGAGCCCGTACGTATCCGAGAAGCCCGCCGGCGTCTCAAGTACGTAACGTGCCGGGACGCCCGACTCTACAAGGTCCGGCGAAAACGGCCGTGCATACTTCGACATGCTGACGATGGTCGAATCGGCATCAATAAAGATGATATCGAGCGCAACCGGCGTGTTGGACATATGGAAATAGCGCGGCTGTTCATCCTCGAACGGAAAGAGCATACCGCTGGTCTCGTCCGGAAACGATTCGCGCTGCATCATGCCCCGGACCCGTGCGGAGTCCGTTTCGGCAATTTCGATATCGACGGTTACAACGGTGTCCTGCGTGCCTTCGGACAGGACGGCGAGCGTACCTTCATGGTCGAACGGAATGTACGTCGCATTTCCGGGTTCGGACCCTCCAGCGTTTTCCGCATCGCCGCCGCAACCGGTCAGACAAAGCACGAGCGCACACGCCATGAGCAGAAGCGCAACGGTACCGGGAAGCGACCGTGTGTGACGGGCTAATCGGGAGCGCGTGGAAGGGAGTACATCTGGCAACATGCTCAACATGAACAGGGATAAAGGGGGAAGGCGGATGGGCGAAATCTCGCTGGATATGAACGCACCGGCGCTGTCAAGCAGCAGACGTACTACCGGGGAGGCGTCGGCGGGGCTTCGCTACGGAAGTCACTCATGATGAAGAAGGCTCTTCGGATGGACGTCGGGTCCACTCCACTGCCATGCCCGGCTTGATGTTGAACCGGTCGGTAAATCCTCCGCGAACCTCAACGACGTAGCGCTTCGGCGCCTCCGGTCGGATGAGTTCCTCGGAAAAGGGCGTCGTCCGTTTCGCGATATTGATAATCGTGGAATCGGGAGCCAGGAAGATAATGTCGAGCGGGAGCGGCGTGTTTTTCATCCAGAAGCCCCGCGCGCTGGTTTCTTTCAGTAAAAAGAGCATGCCCTGGTCGTAGCCCATAGATCGGCGATACATGAGACCCCGGGCGCGCTCTTCATCGGTATCGGCAATTTCGATATCGATGGTTCGCGCATCCGATCCATCCGCCCGCACGAAGGTCAACGTCCCGTCCTTCCGAAACGACGGCTCGGTTCCGGGTGCGTTCTCGGTGCCGGAGGAGGCGTCGTCGGTGCAGCTCACGAGGAGAAGGGCGGCGGTCAGCAGAAAAAGGGCGAGGCGGACGGTCCGTGGAGGCATGACGGTCGATCCGGCGGGAGAGAATGGGCTACAGGTGGCGCTCGTAGTAAACAACGTCGTCCAGCGGGTTGTGGTAGTAAGGATCGCGCTCGCGAAATCCGAGCCGGTCGTATACAGCTCGGGCGGAGCTCATCGACGCGACCGTGTCAAGCCGCATCATATCGTAGTCGCGGCGCCGGGCTGCCTCTACGATTGCTTCGGCCAGAGCGCGCCCGAGTCCGCGTCCACGGTGCCCCGGGCGGACGAACAGCCGTTTCATCTCACAGATGCGCGTTCCGTTCTCCGCATCCAGCGGCTTGATCGCGACTACGCCGACGGCCCGATGCCCGTTGCCGGTGTGTCGGGTGCCGCTTGCCCCGGATTCGAGTGCGAGGAGCACCGCGCCGTCCGGCGAGGCGTACGGACCCGGGAGCGCGCGGAGTTCGCGGTCGACGTCCTGAAAGTCGAGATCGAAGTCGAGTTCGGACAGGTAGTCGCGGAAGAGGTCGCGGACGGCGGCCCAGTCGCCATCGATGGCCGGTCGAATTGTGTACGGGAGGGTTGACATCGTCGGTGTCGTCGTTCGGAGGCAGGCCGAGGCGTCACTCCGGCATAAGTTTCTCCGCGATCCCGTCGGCCACGAGACGGCCCGACCGTGTCAGGCGGATGCACTGGTCGCTGAGGCCGTTCATCAGAGAATTGTCGATCAGCCGATCAACCAGGTCACCTTTTTCTGCGAGAAGGTCGTAGCCGTACCGCTCGTGAAGATCGGGCAGGCTGAGTCCCTCCTGGGTTCGCATTCGAAGGAAGATGAACTCCCGTGCGAGCGAGGTCCAGTCGGCCGTTTGTCGGTACGCAATGGGTGGGTAGCGGTTGCCGAGCACCTCTACGTAGCGGCTCAGGTCGCGAATGTTCGTCCATCGAGAGGCACTTCGATCACCGGCCCGTTTTGGCCACCAGAAGGACTCGGCCGATGGCCCGACGCCGATGTAGCTGCCGTGTGCGTACGTGTTGTTCAGGTGGGCAGACTCATGTCCCGGCCGTGCGTAATGGGTCAGTTCGTAGGGGTGATACCCGGCGTCCGTCAGCATGTCGCCTGCGCGTTGAAGCTTCCGGGCCCGCTGCATGCGGTCCTCGTCGTCCGTTTTCTCCGGCTCGTCCGGCCGGTGCTCCATCAGGGTGACCGATGGAATGCCCATCTCGGTGGCCTGCCGCAGGTTCTTCTCCCATTGCTCCATCGATTGGTCGGGCCACCCGAACGCCAGGTCGACGGCCAGGGAGTCGAATCCGACGTTGACGGCCGTGCGGATGGTTCGGATCACGTCGGAGGCCCGGTGCGGTGCGCCGAGGTGCTGAAGGTCTTCGGGGTAAAACGACAGTGCTTCGACGCTGAGCCGGTCGAACCCCACGTTTCGCAGCCCGCTGAGGTACGCGCGGGTTGCATCGGCCGGGTTGACCTCTGCCGTCGATTCCTCGAACATCGACGCGTCGAACACGTCCAGCACCGTATTCAGGAGGGAGCGGACATGGCGCAGGGGGAGGAGCGACGGGCGTCCGCCGCCGGCGTAAATCGTCTGGATCGGTTCGTCTTCCGCATAATCTCGTGCGTACAGGCGCAGTTCAGCATCGACCGCCTCCGTGAACGACGCCAGGGAGGACGTCAGGTGCTGCTCGTCCGGGAAGACCTCATAGTAGGCATCGTCATACGAGCGGGAAGCCGTGCGGAAGGGGATGTGGAAATAAAGTCCGGCCACAGAAACCAGCCGCAGAACGGCTCGACGGGTTGACGGGAAATGGATGATGTCGGATGCGTTCGGCGTACACGAACCGAGGCGCCCGAAAGGTAGGAAGTCTCCGGCAGAGATGCAGGTGGCACCGGCCGAAATGGCCGGCGGCCGACACGGTGGAAACTACGTCGTGACGTTTTTCACGGCACCGTCGCCGCGGGTCGGCGCAGTCTCGGTCGCCTCATCGTCCGTGTCCGAGGCGCCTTCGATCTTCCACTGCTGAATCTCGACGTGCTCTTTGATGAGATCGATGGACTGCAGAAGGATGGTACGCGTCAGGCGGTTCAGGCGTTGATCGTACTCGCTAGTGAGGAGCGCATCGGTGCTAATCGAGGTGATCTGGTTGAGGACCTTGTCGTTCTCGAGCGAGGCGACGTCGGCCATCATCTGGTCGATCACATTAAACACGATGTCGCTGATGGCGCGTTCGAGGAGGTTTGCCATCGTTCGGCCGACGCCGGGGATAGCGGCGATGGTCCGGATCTCCTGGTTGCGATCGACGGCCACGGCGATGACGTCCTCGACGTATTCCCGAAAATCAGACTGGTAGGTACCATACGCCTTCGCCGTTGCCTCCTGAAGGCGGTGCGTCACGGATTGGATGAGCAGGTCTCGCTGCGGCTCGATCACTTCCTTCGTAACCTGATCGAGGACAGGATGCCCGTCGCGAATCTCATCTTTCACCGCATCCAGAATTCGTACGGCCACGCGATCGCTCAATTCCTCGACGACGATGCCACCGTACTTGGAGAAGGTGCGGTAGAGCGCCGTTTTTCGAAGATCCACCAGACCGAGGCGCTGCATCTTCGGTATCATCGACACGATCCGCAGCAGCCGAAGCGACCGGAAGGAGCTAACGGGAACGCAGCCGAGGACGTCGTACCAGTGGACGAACGGATAAAAGAACCACCGGTGATACCGCTGCCGGTAAATGGCCAGGCCCCATCGGACGATAATCTCGACGACAAACACGGCGACGAAGAGGAGATCCACGAACACGAAGTTGCTGTGGATCGTCGCGTCGTACCAGAAATAGAAACCAGGCGTCCATTCCCGTAGAGCGTCCTGAACGATCGGGCTTTCGAATCCCCAGTCGAAGACGATCAGCGAGAGGTTCGAAACGATAAGGACGAGCATCACGACGTCGACAACAAGCGACAGTCGCTCTTTCCAGGTTTGCGTTCGAGGCATGAAGCGTCGATGTTGAGTCGGGAGCCGAGCACGATCGGGAGCTGCACGAGAGCGCCCGCGTCGTGCATCGCCAATATGGGGGACGCGCCTCCGAATGTCGATGTCACGCCGTTACATTCTTGCGTATCCGGGTAGGGACGCGCAGGTGCCTGTGCGGAGGATCGATCGAGCGGTGCCCGGATACGGTTCCGAGGCCGACGTGCCGGTGCGTTCTGGACGTCTATAACAATCGTTTTCGCCATCTATGCTCGACCTTCAGCAACTTCGCCAACAGCTCGAGCGCCTGCCTGCAACGCAGTTCGAGACCCGTCGTCTTCGGGAGGAGCAGCGGATTCGTGCGGTTTCGACGCTGCGCGAGATTGCAGAGGGGTGGCAGGCGGTCCGGAAGGACGTCGAGGAGGCGTCCCCCCGACGTCTTGTCGCCGCGCTTCGTGCACGGCCCACAACCGTTCAACCGGCTCCGCCCCGCCCAACGCCCGTGACGGTCGTAGCAACAGACGGGTCGCAGATCTATCCGGACCGGCACATCGAGCCCGCGTATTTTCTTCTGAACATCGGGCGCGTCGCCTTTCAGTATGGAACGACGGAGGAGCCTACGCTGGATGCCGTCCCGGATCTTCGGTTTGCCGATGACCTGGACGAACATTTCGACGAGGTCCTGGCGTCGATGACAACCGAGATCGTGTCGGCCCTGCGGGACGAGCAGGAGCTGGCCGAGTTGCTCGCGCTCGCCCGAGACCGTTGCGTCCCGGGCCGTCCGCTCGTGGCCCTGGCAGATGGAACCCTCATCCGGTGGATGCTGCGCGGAATGCAGAACCGTGTCGTGGAGGAAGCCCTTATCGCGCGGTATACCGGCATGCTCAGGGAGTTTATGGCGGACGAGCTCCCGATCGCCTCCTACATCTCGATGCCGGGCAATACGGAGCTGGTCAATCTCCTCCGTTTTCACCTGGGCGAACTCGACGACAACCGGGAACAGCCCATCGCCCGGGGGGATGGTGCCTCCCGGTCACAGGCGATGCGGGCGGTCCCGCCGGACGGACCCGGCGTACCGGAGTCGTCCGAGGGGCCGCGCCTGGCGGGCCTTCTGGACCGCCACGTCGTCAGCGCTCTCCTGGAGCCCGGCGAACGCTCGGCCGTCTTCGGGTCCACATCCCACATCCAGCGGCAGTATCCGGAGGGGAACGAGATCTGCTATTTTTACCTGAACGTGCCCGTTACGAAACAAGAAAGTGAAATCGCCCGCATCGAAATTCCGGCGTGGGTCGCGGACCGATCGGAGCTGGTCGATCGTATCCACGCCCTCGTGATGAGTGAGTGCCGGAAGGGCGAAGGATACCCGCTCGTGCTCGCCGAGGCCCACGAGCGCGCGGTGATCCGTGCGCCCGAACGCGAATCGTTTCAGCGGCTCCTGGATCGAACGCTACGCCGGGCCGGTCTTCCTTTGTCGCGATCGCGGAAGCGCAGCAGCAAGCAGCGTCCCCGCGTCTAATCGCGTTCGCTGACGTCATGACCGCGCCGCCGGGCGTTACCGGCTCCTCCCTTCTTTTCCACCGACCGTCCTTCCGTATGAACGTCGCCGAAGTCATTGAGTCCAGTACCCGGGCGATCGTTGCCGAAGTGTATGACGAGGCCGACGCGCCGGCCTTCGGCACGTGGATCCGTGTCGAGGCGCGGAACGGCCCCGAGATTTTCGGTCTCGTCAGCCACGTCGAGGTCGGTAGCTACGACGGCAACCGCCAGGCCGTTGCGCTTGGCGTGTCGGAGGACGAGCGCCGACGCGAATGGCCCATGGTGCAGGAACTCCTGCGAACGACCGTTCACGCGCAGATTCTCGCGCATCGCGACGGGGAGGGCGCGGTGCGCCAGACGCTTCCGGCTCACCCGCCGGACATCCACGCGTTCGTTCGTCCCTGCGATGCAGACATCGTTCGCAGCCTCGGCGCGCCCTATGATTTCCTTCGCACCCTGATCACGCAGCCGGCCGATCGGGTGCCGGTCGACGATCTTCTCGTCGCCGTGCTCCAGCAGATCTATGACGCTTTCGGAGGTGCGGAGGGCGGGCGGCCCGAGGTGGTTCGCGCGGGCCGGTCCCTGAGTCGCCTACTCGACGACGATCACGAGCGGCTGCAGTCGGTGCTCCGGCGCGTTCTGTGAATGCTACAGATGGGACTCGGGACCAGAGTTAAAAGATGACGCCGACGCGGACGGGGAAGAGCACGTTCGAGGTGTCCTCACCGATGACGAGAGCCGGGTCAACTTCAAAGAAAATCGACGTGTCGCGAAGCAGCCAGACGCGGCCGAACCCGAAGTGAAAGAAGGGCGCCGCCTCCGGTGCATTGTCGCCGAGCGGAACGTACGCCCCGACCCCGCCGAGGAAGTAGGTCCCGCGCCCGCCCATCACCGGCATCGTCACGATCAGCGATGCCGTGGGATCGAGCGCGTACGTGGCTTCATCCTGTCCCTCGAACACGTATCCGGTAAACGCCGAGCCGATCGACACCGAAAGATCCCGGTTAATGGGTGCGCTGGCGCGGAAACGGATGCCGGGACCGACGTTGTCCTCGATGCTGCTCGCCATCATCTGAAATCCGATCCCGAATCGGGGCTCAGACTGCGCATCGGCAGTCTCAACGCCGAGAACGGCGAACAGGAGGGTGGCGAGGGCAATCCGGGTGCATGCGGTACGAATCGATGATACCATGTCGGACCTGGAATTCTCAGAAGGGGATGAGCCGGAGCAGCGACCGAACGGAGGGGAATCATGCCCTTGTTACAGCCGTACACGCGGAAGAAAAAGTAACGCCGAGGTTCGGCCGCCCGCCAGTGCTGTCACACGGGCACTTGACACCGAAACGTATATCTCACGGCATTCACGGTCAACAACCGCCTCTCCGGGAACGCGGTCTGCGCCAGACCTTCACCGTGAAAGCCTGCCGTCCAGCACTGCGTGAATCTTCCAGTCCCAACGAAGCGCTTCCGGCCGCCGCCACTCCCCATTGCACACGCATATTCTTCCCCTATGCCCGAATCGTCTCACTCGTCCGCCATCGCCGATGCCGCCCCATCGAATGCGGCTGCGCCCCCGCGAACCTGGGACCCGTCCGCCTTCAAGGCGCTCGACTACTACGCCATCGACGAGCTGTTGTCGGACGAAGCGCGCGCCATTCGCGACGAGGTCCGGTCGTTCATGACGGCGGAGGTATCGCCCATCATCGAGGAGCACGCAGAAAATGAAACGTTTCCCGACCATCTGATCTCGGAGTTTGCCCGGCTGGGTCTGCTCGGGCCGAAGGTGCCCGAGGAATACGGCGGCGGCGGGCACGACAGCATCGTATATGGTCTGATGATGCAGGAGGTCGAGCGGATCGATTCCGGTCTGCGCTCCTTCTGCTCCGTCACGGGGTCATTGGTCATGTATCCGATCTGGAAGTACGGCAGCGAAGAGCAGAAACGGCGCTGGCTTCCCTCGCTGGCTGCAGGGGAAGCGATCGGATGCTTCGGGCTGACGGAGCCGTACGTCGGCTCGAATCCCTCGGACATGCGTACGACGGCGAGACAGGATGGGGATAGCTTCATTATCAATGGACATAAGCGGTGGTCGACGAACGCGTCCATTGCCGATGTGGCCGTCATCTGGGCGAAGACGGAAGACGACACCATCCGTGGCTTCCTTGTCGAAACCGACCGTGATGGCGTGTCGACGCCCCCGATCGATGACACCCTTTCGCTTCGTGCTGCGGTAACCAGCGAAGTGGTTCTTGACAACGTTCGCATCCCGGGCGGTAATATCCTGCCGGAGGTTTCAGGCCTGAAGGGACCGCTTTCCTGCCTGAATCAGGCCCGGTACGGGATCTGCTGGGGAGCCATCGGCGCTGCCATGGCGTGCTTCGACGTGGCACAGCAGCACGTGACGAATCGGGAGCAGTTCGGGCGTAAGATTGGCGGCTTCCAGCTCGTTCAGGAGCGCATCGTTGAGATGGTGCAGGAGATCACGAAGGCTCAGCTTCTGAATTGGCGCCTCGGTACGTTGATGACGGCCGGCACCGTTCGTCCGCAACAGGTATCGCTTGCCAAACGCAACAATTGCAGCGCGGCGCTAGACATCGCCCGATCCGCGCGGCAGCTTCTCGGAGGGAACGGCGTGACCAAGATGTACCCCGTCATGCGGCACATGGCGAATCTCGAGTCCGTCGTCACGTACGAGGGCACGCACGAGATTCATACGCTCATCGTCGGCCGGGATGTGACCGGCGAGAACGCCTTCACGTGAGCCGGTCGACGGAGAGACGGCACGAGTCGCTCTTTCGATCACTGACAGGAAAGCAGGAGGACTGCTGACGAAGCGTCGCGGGCGGAGCGTCACTCTGGCGGAATGCTGTCGGCGACAGGTCGGGCGGATGGGCCCGACGGGCCGGTCGGAGCAGCATGCACCGTCATCCTGTAACGAGGCAGCAATGCCCGATTAGCCGTTTCCCATGGCACCGGGTTTGTGCCTTACCACAGGTGACTTGCCAGGCAACGAAATGCGACGCGCAGCGCGAGCCAGAGCCGTCTCGACGTCCGAAGGTCTCCGCTAAATGGAGGATTGCGGGCCCTGCGAGGCGGTGTTTCACGGCGCCGCTATGTCTCGCACTCTCACGATTATCGACTTCGATAAACCGAACGGACGCTGACATGAGTGCAACTACCAAAGAACGCCCGACCAAGGATACCACGAAGACCACGGCATCAGGTGAACCGTGGCGCCCTCAGTCGATGATTGAGGACAATCCAGTGGGACTGCCGGAAGAGGTCGCGGAAGAACTTATCCCTAAGCTGGACGAAATCCAGTGCACGCTGTGGACCCTGTACCACCAGTATCACAAGCATCACTGGCTCGTTGAGGGTCCCCAATTTCGGGATCTCCATCACTTCCTTGAGGAGCACTACGAGGAAGTTCACAAATACACAGACCGGATCGCCGAGCGCATCACGGCACTGGGTGGCATCCCGACGAGTGCGCCTGCCAATCAGGCCAAGCTTTCGCATGTGGAGCATGAGCCGGAAGGCACGTTCCGGATCCGCCAGAGCCTGAAGAACGACCTGGAGGCCGAGCGGACCCTGGCGGTCCTCGTGCGCGAGACGATCGATGCCGCGCTCGACCTGAAGGACCACGGCACGAAGCGCCAACTCGAGCGCCTGCTCACGGCCACGGAAGATCGGGCCCACCACCTAGACCACTTCCTCGGCGAAGACACGCTGGATCACAACATGCTCGGCGACGAGTAATCCGACGTCTCCAGCACGGCTATCGATGCGCCCATCCGGCTTCTCCCGGGTGGGCGTTATTTCGTTACGGGAGACCGGTCTTACGAAGCGCCGCCACATGGCACGACGGGGGATTGTTGCAGAAATGGTCCTCGACCAAACAAAGTCATCACGTAGGGTATGGAACGTCCTTTACCAGGGAAGCGTGGATAACCCGCCGTATCTGACGGACGGAGCATCCGCCTCCGCCTCGATGCCATTCACGAGGTTACGAAAAGCAGGCCTGCCTTTTATGAAGCGTTTAGTCGTCGTCGAGTCGCCGACGAAAGCACGTACGATCCGCAATTTTCTCCCACGCGACGGCTACCAGATCGAAGCCAGCATGGGCCACATCCGCGACCTTCCCGCGTCGGCAAAAGAGATCCCCGCTGACGTGAAGGGGGAAGACTGGGCTCGGCTCGGCGTGAAGATTGACGACGGGTTTGAACCCCTGTACGTCGTTCCTTCGCGAAAGAAGGACGTCGTCAAGCAGCTTCGCGACGCGCTCGCCGAGGCCGATGAACTGTACATCGCGACGGACGAAGACCGCGAGGGGGAGTCGATCGGGTGGCACCTTGTGGAGGTGCTCAAGCCCGACATCCCGGTCCGACGCATGGTTTTTCACGAAATCACGAACGAGGCCATCCAGCGTGCGCTCACGGAAACGAGAGATATCGACGTCGACCTCGTGGAGGCGCAGGAAACCCGGCGGATTCTGGATCGCCTCGTCGGGTATACGATCTCCCCGCTGCTCTGGCGGAAGATCAAACCGAAACTCTCGGCCGGCCGCGTGCAGAGCGTAGCCGTACGCGTTCTCGTCATGCGAGAGCGGGAGCGGGTCACCTTCGTGCCGTCCGAGTACTGGGACCTGAAGGCGCAGATGTCGAAAGCCGGGCTCGGATTCGAGTCGGAAATGACGCATCTCGGCGGCGTCCGCCTCGCTTCGGGGCGTGACTTCGATCCGGATACCGGTCGTCTCAAGGACGGCCTTACCGAGGGCGAGGACGTTCTTCTGATGGATGAAATTCAGGCAACGGCGCTCGCAGAGCAGCTTCCGGCTGAGACGTGGCGGGTGGCGGATGTCAAAACGCGGGACCGCACGAAGAGCCCGTACGCACCGTTTATCACCTCCACGTTGCAGCAGGAGGCGAACCGGAAGCTGGGCCTGTCGTCCAGCCGAACGATGAGCATCGCCCAGAAGCTGTACGAGAACGGGCACATCACGTACATGCGCACCGATTCAACGAATCTGTCGAAGGAGGCAATTCAGGGTGCCAGAACCGCCGTCGTGGACCGGTATGGAAGCGACTACCTGAACGACGACGTCCGGGAGTACAGCTCGGCGAAGAGTGCGCAGGAGGCCCACGAAGCGATTCGCCCGGCGGGCTCGGAGATGAAAACCCGTAAGGATCTAGGCCTCTCCGGCATGGCCGGGCGCCTTTACGATCTGATCTGGAAGCGTACGGTCGCGACCCAGATGGCCGAGGCGAAGATCCGCTACACCAACGTATACTTCGACGCCGGCGACCCGGAGGACGCCGCCCGCTTCCGCGCCTCAGGGAAAGAGATCATGTTTCCCGGCTTTTTCCGCGCATACGTGGAAGGCTCCGACGATCCGGAAGCCGATCTGGAAGACCGGGAGCGTCCGCTCCCCAGCTTCGAGGTGGGCGAGACATCTGAGCCGAGCGGTGACGGTGCCCCCGACTCCGTCTTCAGCATCGACGACCTTGAGCCGATCGGCCACGAAACGAAGCCGCCCTCGCGCTACACGGAGGCTACGCTCGTGAAGAAGCTGGAGGAAGAGGGCATCGGCCGTCCGTCCACGTATGCCTCCATCATCGATACCATCCAGAAGCGCGGTTACGTGCGAAAAGAGGGGTCGGCGCTCGTGCCTACGTTCACGGCGTTCGCGACGAATAATCTGATGGAGAAGCAGTTCGAGCGCCTGGTGGACACCCACTTTACCGCTGAGATGGAGGATGCGCTGGATGACATCGCGCGCGGCGACCAGGAACCGAACCCGTATTTGAAGTCCTTCTTCTCGGGCGACGAAGGCATCGAACCCCGTGTGGAGAAGGGGATGGATGACATCGATCCGAAGCAGATTTCGGAGATCTCGTTCCCGAAGCAGTGGGGCGGTTACGTCGTGCGCGTCGGCAAGTACGGACCGTACGTGGAAGGTCCGCTCGAAGATGGTACCGACGATACCGCGACGGCCTCACTTCCCGAAGACCTTGCTCCGGGCGATACGACGAAAGAACGCCTAAAGGACATTCTTGAGGAAGCCAATAAAGGCGACCAGGTTCTCGGTATCCACCACGAGGCCGACATGCCTGTGATCCTAAAATCCGGCCCATACGGTCCGTATATTCAGCTCGGCGACGATGATCAGGAGGGCAAGCCCAAACGAGTTTCGCTTCCGCCGGGTGTCGAGCCGAAAGACGTCGACTTCGACCTTGGCACGCGGATCATCGATCTGCCCCGCGTTCTCGGAGAGCACCCGGAGACCGGCAAAGAGATCGACGCGGCGATCGGGCGATACGGCCCGTACGTCCGTCACAAGAAAAAAGGCAAGTACACGTACGCGTCGCTCAAGGATAGCGACAACGTGCTGGATGTCGGTCTTGAGCGAGCTCTCGAGCTGATCGAAGAGAAGGAGGCCAAGAACAAGCCCCAGCGCGTCCTCGGCGATCATCCGGAGACCGGGGATCCCGTAGAGCTCTGGAAGGGGCGCTACGGTCCCTACGTGAAGCACAAGGGGACGAACGCGTCGCTGAAGGATGAACAGACGATCGAAGACCTGACGATGGAGGAGGCCATCGAACTTCTGGACGCGAAGTCCAAGAAGAAAAAGAAGGCCTGATAATAGACCCGGTCGCAGTTGTACCGTCCAGGCGCCGTGCTCCTCAGGGGGCACGGCGTCTTTTCTTGTGGCCCGCGGGTCTTGGCCGTTGGGATGTAAACCGGAGCGCCTGACTTCGGCGCCCACGACCCGTCCCTTCCGTGCCGTCTATCGAACCCCTTTCAGACCCTGTGTGCCTGCAGGTCACCGTCCGAGACCTTCC
This sequence comes from Longibacter sp., assembly GCF_051155795.1. NCBI lineage: Bacteria > Pseudomonadati > Rhodothermota > Rhodothermia > Rhodothermales > Salisaetaceae > Longibacter > Longibacter sp. The sequence goes on along the minus strand of NZ_DAXETW010000086.1, from coordinate 120,092 downwards.
TCGCCCTCCTGAAGCGAGTACAAGACATTCAGGTAGCTCTCGTACCGGCGGGGGTGAATGCCGCCGTCATCGACCGCGCGCTTTACGGCACACCCCGGTTCGTGATCGTGCGTGCAGTCCTGGAACTTGCAGTCGTCCAGGTAGGGGACGAACTCAACAAAGAAGTGAGCCAGGTCGGCAGGGTGCAGCTCCATAATTCCGAACTCGCGGATCCCGGGTGTGTCCACGATGAAGCCGCCGCCGGAGATCGGATGCAGCTCGGCAAAGGTGGTTGTGTGTTTCCCCTTTTCCGTCTTCTGGCTGACTTCGCCCGTCTCGACATCCAGTCCCGGCTCGATTGCGTTCAACAGGCTGGACTTGCCCGTCCCCGAGGGACCGGCGACGACGCTGATCTTGCCTTCCAGCTGCTCTCGCAGGGGGTCAATGCCAAGTCCTTCCGTGGCGCTCGTCCGGAGAACGGGATAGCCCAGCTCGCGGTACATCGCCTCAATGTCTTCGACCTCCGGGTCGTCGTTAAGGAGATCGATTTTGTTCAGGATGATACCGGCGGGGACGTCGAACATGTCCGCCGAGATCAGGAAGCGATCGATGAACCCGGCGTTCAGTCGGGGCATCCGGACCGACTGTACGGCCCAGGCGAAGTCGACGTTGGCGACGATCACGTGCTCCTGTCCGGCGCGACGACCGGCTGCGCGGCGGCTGAGCTTCGTCTCGCGCTCGTGAATGTCGACGATCATCCCAGTGCCGTCATCGTCGTTGATCCGAATCGTAACCCGATCACCGACGGCGACCGGGTTGGTCTGATCGGCCTCCTCCTGCTCGAGTCGGAACTTGCCGCGAACGCGGGAAGGGATCGACTCGTCGCCGACCTGGACGTCGTACCAGCTCCCTGTCGATCGCGTCACCACTCCTTCCAGAAGCTCGTCATCCATGGCCGCGTCGTCGGCTGGGGAAGGAGAAGACGTGGAAGCGTTATCCATGAAACGTACGCGTGAGTCGAGCGGGAAGCAGGGCGGGAGAAACCATCGGTGAAGGTGTTACGTCTAGTCGGTGAAGGTGCAGACGGCCGATGCGGCTGGCTGACGTTGTCACCGAACGGCACCGTGGGCGGGAGACCTACCGGCTCACGACGAACCGCGGTTACAGCACGCACACGACGCTCTCTAGATCCAACCTGACGGATCCATGACTCCTCCCGACGCTCCACACTCTGAGTCCCGAAATGACGCGTCCTCCTCTTCCTCCGAAGAGTCGAAGGATAGGTCGTCTCGCAGCGACTCGTACCGGCGCATGCGCGATGACTTCGACCGCTTAGATATGGAGAAGCAGGCCACCTTCCTGGTGGACGCGACGGTTTCCATGCTCGCGCGCGGCATCGAATCAGCCGGACGCGCCATCGCCTCAGAAATCGACAAGGCCTCGAAGAAACGCGGCAAGCCGGATCCGGCCGGCGATCCGGGACACGATCCAGGTCCTACCGGACCCGGGACGCCTTCGTCCCGTTCTGCTACGACCGGGGAGGGCCAGGACCCGCTGTCTACGCCCGATGCCCCGACCCCGGATGACGACCCGCCCCGGGATGCCTCCCGCGGCCCCTCGGCAGGCCCGGAAGAAGGCCCCGGCTCTCACTAATCCGTCCGCGCGCTACTCACGCCAACGCACCGTCCCATGCCCTCCGAGCCTCCAGATCGTCGTGTTCGGTTCAGCAACCTGAACTGGCTGGGTAAGAGCGTCTATGTCGGCGCGTCCGTACTTCGCGTGGCAGCCAAGGCGATCGACCGAACCGCCGACCGCGTGAATCGGATTGCCGAGGAATCCCGCGAGGCATACTTGCGGGAGGTGGATCCAAATATCGAAGACGCGAAAGTGATTGAGGAGACTCCGCGAGAGCATCGTTCCTCTCCATGACAGAGCATGCGACCGCGCGTCACGCGGCCAGGTCAGGCAGCGCGACGCACGATCCCGACGGATACAGCAACGCCCCGGCAGAGCCATTCTGGCTGCCGGGGCGTCGCAATGCTACACCGATGCGCCGCGTTGGCTACAATCGCCGTCAGTTCACCGACGGCTCTTCCATCACGCCGCTGCGGTCATTCTGCTGGATGATCTTCTTCTCCGACTCCGGGAGGCGGAAGAATTCCGCCGGGTCCTCGATCTGACCCTCCTCCAGCACGAGATCGATAACCTGATCCACGCGCTCCACGTAGGTCACCTCAATACCGTCCAGCGCTTCTCCGGTGATCTCCTTGACATCTTTCTCGTTCTTCTTCGGGAGAATCACCTGCTGAATGCCGGCACGCTTGGCCGCCAGCACTTTCTCCTTGATGCCTCCGACGGGCAGGACGAGTCCCCGTAGCGTGATTTCACCCGTCATCGCCACGGTGTGCTTCACGCGGCGCTGCGTGTAGGCCGACACGAGGGCCGACATCATCGTGATTCCGGCGGACGGGCCGTCTTTGGGTACAGCACCGGCCGGGACGTGGACGTGGAGATCCCAGTAGCGAAAGGCGTCCTGCGGAATGCCGAGCTCGTCCGCCCGTGCCTTGACGTAGGAGAGCGCCGCCTGCCCGGATTCCTTCATCACATCGCCGAGCTGGCCGGTGAGGGTCATGCGTCCCTGCCCCTTCGAAAGCGAGGCCTCGATGAACAGGATGTCGCCCCCGGTTGGAGTCCAGGCAAGGCCCGTGGCCACGCCCGGCACCTCCGTTCGCTCGGCCACTTCGGAAAAATACTTGCGCGCGCCGAGGTACTCCTCCAGATCATCGGGCGCGACGGAGGCATCGAACGAATCGTCTACGGCGACCTTCTTCGCCACGCCTCGCGCGACGGATCCAATCGTCCGCTCGAGCTGCCGCACGCCGGACTCGCGGGTGTAGCCGTCGATCATAAGGCTGACGGCATCGTCTTCGAATCCGATCGTCTCTTTGTTCAGGCCGTTTCGTTCGATCTGGCGGGGAACCAGGTATTGCTTCGCGATCTGGAGCTTCTCGTTCTGGGTGTACCCCGTGATCTCGATCATCTCCATCCGGTCGCGGAGGGGGGCGGGGATCCGGTCGATGTAATTGGCCGTCGCCACGAAAAGGACCTTGGACAGGTCGTAGTCCAGCTCCAGGTAGTGGTCGTTGAACTGGTCATTTTGCTCCGGGTCCAAAACCTCGAGCAGGGCTGACGAGGGGTCGCCGCGGAAGCCCGAATCGAGCTTGTCGACCTCGTCGAGCATGAACACCGGGTTGTTGGTGCCGGCCTTCTTCAGTCCTTGAAGGATGCGGCCGGGGAGGGCTCCGACGTACGTCCGCCGGTGGCCGCGAATCTCCGCCTCGTCGCGGACGCCGCCCAGGCTCATCCGCACAAACTCGCGGTCCAGTGCGCGGGCGATGCTCTGCCCGAGGCTGGTTTTACCGACGCCGGGCGGTCCATGCAGGCATAGAATCGGCGCCTTCATATCGCCTTTCAGCTTCAGAACCGCCAGGTACTCGAGGATGCGTTCTTTCACATCCTGGAGGCCGTAATGGTCTTCGTCGAGAACGGTCTCGGCGTGAGAGATGTCGAGCTGGTCCTCAGAATACGTCGCCCAGGGGAGATCGAGAATCCAGTCGACGTAGTTGCGCGTGACGGCGTAGTCGGGAGCGGCGGGATTCGTGCGGGCTAAGCGGTCGAGCTCTCGGTCGAGCGTCTCGCGGGCTTCGTCCGGGAGGTCTTTCTTGCGGGCGCGCTTGCGGAGTTCCTGAATCTCGGCATCCCCTTCGCCGTCGCCCAGTTCCTCCTGAATCGCCTTGAGTTGCTGTCGCAACAGGTACTCCCGCTGCTGCTCATCCACATCGGAGCGAACGCGCGTCCGGATCTCCTCCGATAGCTCCAGCACCTGGAGCTCTTCTTGAAGCTGCGTCAGGACCAGATCGGCGCGCTCGATGAGGTCGTTCGCCCCGAGAATGTCCTGCTTGCGGTTGACGTCCGCCTGCAGGTTCGATGCGATGAAGTGGATCAGGAACGCCGGCGACTCGATGTTCTCGATGGCGTCGGCTGCCTCGCTGGGCAGGTTCGGCGCCTTGTGAACGATCTGGATCGCCAGTTCCTTGATCGAGCGGATGCGCGCCTGGATTTCCACGTTCTCGACCTCGGTCTCGCTGTCGAGCGCGTTCACCGCGGCGCGGAAGTAGGGTTCTTGCTGCGTGTACTCGTCGATCCCGATTCGACGTTTTCCCTGAATCACGATCGAACGCGATCCGTCCGGCATCTTGATCAGCTTAAGGATCTCGGCGACGGTGCCGACCGAGTAGAGGTCCTTCGGGTCCGGCTTGTCGATATCGGCCGACTTCTGTGCCACCACACCGATGAGCCGGTCGTCCTCGAACGCCTCGCGCACCAGCTGCAGCGACGTGTCCCGACCGACGGTGATCGGGAGGACGACCCCAGGGAACAGCACCGTATTTCGAAGGACGAGAATCGGTAGTTCATCCGGGACCTCCGACTGCTTCATCATGACCTCTTCGTCGGGCGTCGGCAGGGGGATCTGCTGCTCGAGGTCGCTCGGTCCCTCGTCGTCTTCGAGTAGATCGAACAGTTCGTTCTCGTTCATATATCGGAAATTCAGTCACAATCAGAAGTCAGGAAATCCAGAGGAGAGGACGGTGATCGCACGGTCGTTCGTCCTCACCGCGGAAGGGCGCGATCATCACAACTGTCGCCGTCCGGGAAAAGCACACCACCGGTCGGTGGTTGCATTCGTTCCGGCACTCGCTTACGTCCAGCGATGCTTCACGGGATCTGCCCGGCACAACGGGTCTGGCGCTCGACGCCCGGCCGCCGGAAGAGACGAACAGTCCCGACTGATCGCAGAATTGGCGCTCGAACGCGCCGACCCTGTAGGTCAAGAATCAAGCCAGCACAGGCGGCACATAATATCCTGCCACGTTGTCACATCTGTTGGCGGAAAGGTGAGCGGAAACGATGGACTCAATGACGGGTTGGTCGGACCGGATCGTCGGTGCAGGCTTGCCTTGCCGGTCCGCTCTGATAGCTACGTGCTCGCTACGGTGGCGTCTTCGGCATTTTCTCTCAGTACACCCCCGATCATGCAGATTCTCGACATCGCTCGTGCGGCCCTCACCGGCGCGGGAGTGACCGCTCTTCTGCTTGGTGCCCTTCGCATTCTCGATATCTGGCAGGCCCCGGTCGAACCGTGGGTGCTGCTCGCTATCGCCGGCGCGTTCTTCGTCTCCGGGGCGCTGGTGCCCGCGCAGGACGCGCCCGAGCCGGGAGCTGACGAAGACCGTGAGGGGGCGGTTGCGCCCGACCCGCTCGCCGAATCCCTCGCCGAGGCGGCCGAGGCGCTTACGTCGCGGGGCACGGCGGATCTCGGAGAGCTGCTGTCGAAGATGGACCCCGTCGTTCTGGAGGCTGAGTACGTGTACATCACGGTGCCGGACGATCGCGAGGAATGGCCGGATGCGTTCACGGAGGCGGAGCCTCTGGGGACCTTCCGTGAGGACGAGGGCGAATCCTGGATCGTCGAACGAAGCGTGGCCGATGCGGCAGAGTGGTCCTACGATGCCGTCTTCCGAGGCATCACGCTGACCGTTCACTCGAGCCTGACGGCCATCGGCTTCCTTGCTGTGCTAACGTTCGCGCTCTCCGAGCAGGGCATCGCCGTCAATGTCGTTTCCGCCACGTACCACGATCATCTCCTCGTCCCGAAAGAGCGCGTCCGAGATGCGATGGCTGTTCTCCGCGGCCTACAGACAGGCGGGGCCGACATTCAGAAGGAGATGAGCGACGAGTGATACGATCCCTGAATGACCAGCGAGCGGGCCTGCTTGTGAGACGGCCCTGTCGAAACTCTCCGTGACCGGACGAGGGAGCATAATCGACGGGATGGGGAAGAAAAACGAGGCGGATCCTATCGTTCGATCGGCGCCGAGAAAAGAGGTGGTGCGGTGAGCTTCTTATCGGCGGGAGGCCCATTTCCTCAGATCGATACGGAAGCTTCCCCGCAAAGCGGTCGCCGCCGGATCGTTCCGTTCTCCGACCGCGTGGACATGCGACTATCGGGCATGCGCCTCCCAGAACGCTTCTCGAAGAGGATCGTACGGTCGATACAGCGTCCTTTTGCCTCGCACCTGACTATGACCGACATCCCGACGGACTTGCGTGTACTGCACTGCGATGACGCACTGATCGCCGTCGACAAGCCGGCCGGGATGCTCTCGCAGGCGGATCGGACAGGGGATCCGGATGTCGCTGCCGTTACGAAGGAGTGGTTGCATGAGCATCGAAACGCAGTGTCGGAGCCCTTCGTCGGACTTGTCCATCGTCTGGACCGACCCGCGTCCGGGGTCATGGTGCTCGGGCGTACATCCGACGCCGCACGCGAACTGAGCCGACAGTTTCGAGAACGGTTTGCCGAGAAGCGATACCTCGCCGTCGTAGAAGGAGAAATGAAGGGGATGGGCACGTGTGTCCATTTCATCGCGAAAAAGGGGCGTGAGCCGATGATTGTAGGACCCGACGATCCAGACGGCAAGCGCGCGGTCCTGCGCTGGCAGGCGCTGGCTCCTGGCGCAGATGCGTCGGTCGTGCAGGTGCACCTGGAGACCGGCCGTCCCCACCAGATCCGACTTCAACTTTCCGACGAAGGTTTCCCGATTATCGGGGACCTTCGTCATGGTGGACAGCGGGAGCTCGATGGCCGGAATCTGGCCCTGCATCAGGTACTGTTACGCGTCGAACATCCATCTACCTATCGAATGATGACGTTTACGGCTTCTCCGCCCGCTACGTGGCACCGCGTGTTGACGTCGGAGCAGCTCGAGGGCATTGCCGGTGCGATGCAGGGCTCGTGAGAAATATGCATCCCGGTTCGGCGCGTGGCCGGCGTCCCTTTCCTTTTCCATTCCAACCATCCCGCAGTCCTTTATGGCTGACTCCTTTGAGCGCGTTGACAAGCTTCGCCAGGAACCGCGCACCGACATTCCCATGGCGCATCGAATGCAGCGGTTTGTCGAGGCGTTGCAGCTTCGTATCGTCAAGAAACTGGAAGCGATCGACGACTCGACCTCGTTTCGGCTCGACAACTGGGAGCGCGACGGGGGCGGGGGCGGGCTGACGGCGGTGTTCGACGACGGGAAGGTGTTCGAGAAGGGAGGCGTCAATACGTCGGCTGTGCACGGCGAGTTACCGGAGCGGATGGTTGAGGCGTTCGGCGTTGAGCCGAAGCCGTTCTTCGCAACCGGCCTTTCCCTCGTGATCCACCCGCGCTCGCCCTGGGTGCCTACAGTCCACGCCAATTTCCGCTACTTCGCACTCGGCGACGATCTGATGGACCCGGATGATCAGTGGTTCGGGGGTGGTGCCGATCTGACGCCGTATTATCCGGCGCTCCAGGACGCCCGGCACTTTCATCGCGTGTGGAAGGAGGTCTGTGATCGGCACGACGTGGCGGACTACCGGGACTTTAAGGAGCAGTGCGACGAATATTTCTACCTGCCGCACCGGGAGGAGGCACGAGGCGTCGGCGGGATCTTTTACGACTACCTTCGGGACGACCCGGAAGGGACGTTCTTCTTCAGCCGCGAGGCTGGACGGCGATTTCTCGACAGCTACGTTCCCATCGTGGAGCGTCACAAAGACCGGTCGTACGGGGAGACGGAGCGAACGTACCAGGAGGTTCGGCGCGGACGGTATGTGGAGTTCAACCTGCTCTTCGATCGCGGAACCAAGTTCGGGATCGAGACGCGAGGCCGGACGGAGAGTATTCTGATGAGCCTGCCACGAAGCGTCCAGTGGAGGTATGATTGGCACCCGGACCCGGGGAGCAAGGAGGAACGTGCCCAGTGGTTCTTCACGCCGCGGGACTGGTTTGCGGTAGATCCCGACGACGTGCCTGCAAGTGAAGGCGACGGGCAAACGTCCTCGTGATCTACACCTATCGTTCTGTATGTTCAAACCAATTATTTCATTCGGGCACGAAATGCACACATCCTTTTGGGGGAAAGTTCAACGCCCCTGAGGAACGGAAAACGGCGATCTGGTGCTTAATACGTAACCCGACCAGGGCCCTTTGCCCGTCCGGAAAGCCTCCGACCGAATGAATGCTCGTGAGTACGTAGCCTACCACTCGACCTCCGCGCCGGCGATTCCCGGTGTCCCGTCATCTCCCGCGCCTATCCCGGTGACGGACGGGGACACCATCGGTGTGGTGTGTCTGTGTCCGGGAGGACCGTCCTCGTTGGACGACGTGTCGCGATTCTTGTACGACCTCTACATGGATCCCGCCCGGCTGGATCTTGGCATGGGAGGCTTCGTCCGCCACCTGTATGCCCGGCTCATGGCAAACCTACGCGCCTCCTCGGTTCGCGAACGCTATGAGGTGATCGGGGGACGCTCTCCGCTACTACAGCTTGCCGGGGAGCAGTCCGGCGCACTGGAGCGCCATCTCAATCGCGCGTTCACCGACGGCGTTGACTTTCGGGCATATGTCGCGCATCGACACGGCTCTCCAAGCTTCGAGGACGCTGCGCGGCGGATGCAGGACGACGGCGTGGATCGAATCGTGCTGCTCCCGATGGCGCCGCATTACGCCACGGCCCGTGCCCGCTCCTGGATTCGCTACTGGGAGACGCTGGAACGGACCGGTCACATCCCCGCGTGGCCGCGAACGGCGATCCATGAGTACGCCGCCAACCCCAAGCTCGTGCAAGCCGTCAGCGAGCGGATCGATCAGGCGATGCAGCGCTTTCCGAAATCCGTCCGTCCGGACATCCATCTTCTGTTTACCGCGACGGGACTCCCGCCGAGCGATCGCGACCGGCGATGCGACCCTTCGTGTTGCCTGGCCACGCGGACCGTCGATCATGTCATGCAGCACCGCGGTACGGACCGCTGCTTTAGCATCGCGTTTCAGTCCGAGGTCGGCCCGGCCCTTGCGCTTGCTCCTTCCGTTCGACGCGAGGCGGACCGTCTCGTCGAGGAGGGGTGCCGCGCGGTCCTGATCGTGCCGGTATCGTTCGTGGCCGACCGCCTCGAGACGTGCGTTGACCTCGACATCGACCTTCGGGACCACCTCAACCAGGCGGGGGTCGACCACGTGGAGGTGACCAGCGGCCTCAACACACATCCGCTCTTTATCGAGGCACTGGCGGAGGCGGTGGTCTCTCAGTGCCGGCTTCCCGACAGCCTGTCCCGCTACCGGGTGCAGGGCGACGGTGCGCCGCCGGACTATCCCCTGGCGCCACTCCGTGATCTCATGACGGAGCCGGTCGAGGATCGCTCCGTTCTGTGTCCTGCCTGCAGCGGCAACCTGCTGGCCCGGGCCTGGGGAGACACCGCGCCGCAGCGCATAACGCCGCGTCCGACCCGTCGACCCATCCCGATGACGCCCGTCCCGACCGAATCCAGCCTCGGTTCCTGAGACGGACCGCCGTCGGCCGGTCTTCTGCTCCTTCGCGCTCTCTCGTCGCAATAGACTCGTCCGTGTCACCATGCATGCTCCGTCGGATCACCTCCTCCGAACGATGGCGGCCGTCCCCGTCAACAGTTATATCCTCGACCTCGGCTGCGAGGAGGGGAGACATACAGAACCACTTCTTCGCCTCGGATTCCCCGTTCACGGATGCGATCCCCGACCGGAAGCGGTGGCAAAAGCGCGGGACCGGGTGGCGGAGATTGTCGGGCCGGAGGACGCGGAAACGTGCGTTCAGATCGCGACGCTGGATGCAATGGAGTATCCGGAAGACGCCTTCGACTGGGTGATCGCGTACCGCGGGGAGATCTTCGGCGACTCCGACGACGATGTCTTTCGCCTCTTGTCGGAAGCCCGGCGCATGCTGAAACCGGGCGGGTGGACCTACGTCACGTTTCCCGCAGCCGCGAAGGACGTGGATGAGCAGGAGCGGACAGCCGGTGACGGTGCGCCGACAGACATGCCTTCTGCCGTGGACGAGAATGCGGTGTCGATCCGAGCACTGGAAGCGCAGCAGGAGCGCGCAAATCTGGCGGTTGCATCGGCCCCGGAAATCGTTAAAGAGCTGGGCGAATTTCGCGTTCGGGCCATCTTTCGGCGCGTCGATCCCAACACGCCCGTGTAGGTCGCCCGGTCGCTGATATGTTGCAGGACCGTCGACCGATCGCGGGTGCGATACCCGGCGACAGGGATCGCACGCCCCGCTGGATCATACGATAAGGTGATGGTGGTCAGTGACCGGGCGCCGCACTGACCGTTGAAGTAATCGTTCCCGGTTCATAGCGATCCTCACAGCACGTCAAGAAACATATGGACATCGCTCCACCGAAGCTCGATATCGGTACGAGCAAGACCCTTTACGACGAAGCCCGGAAGAGCATTCCGGGGGGCGTGAATTCCCCAGCCCGTGCGTTCAAGAGCGTCGGTGGTACGCCGCTGTTCATCGAATCCGCTCAGGGAGCGTACATGACCGATGTCGACGGCAACGAATACGTCGATTACGTCGGCTCCTGGGGGCCGATGATTTTCGGGCATGCGGATCCCGATGTCGTGCATGCGGTGCAGGATCAGGCGACCTCGTCGACATCGTTCGGGGCTCCCACGCGCATTGAGATCAACGTGGCCGAGCTCGTGTGCGATCTCGTTCCGTCGATCGAATCCGTTCGGATGGTCAACTCCGGCACGGAGGCGACCATGAGCGCGGTCCGCGTCGCGCGCGGCTACACGGGACGGGATAAGATCGTGAAGTTCAAAGGTAACTACCACGGACACGGCGACTTCTTCCTGATGGAGGCCGGCAGCGGCCCGCTGACGCACGGTGAGCCGAACTCGCCGGGCGTTACCGCCGGCAATGCCCGGGACACCCTTCTCGCCGAGTATAACGATGTGGGCAACGTTCGCGACCTCGTCGAAGCCCACGACGGGAATGTCGCCTGCATTATCGTGGAGCCGATCGCCGGCAACATGGGCTGCATTCCCCCGGAGCCGGGATTCCTCGAAGGGCTGCGCGAGATCTGCGACCAGCACGGCATCGTGCTAATCTTTGACGAGGTGATGACCGGATTCCGCGTCGCTCCGGGCGGCGCCCAGGAACGCTATGGCGTCATTCCCGACATGACCTGTCTCGGAAAGATTATCGGTGGCGGGCTCCCGGTAGGTGCGTACGGTGGCAAGAAGGAAATCATGAATCACGTCTCTCCGGTGGGGCCCGTCTACCAGGCCGGGACGCTCAGTGGCAACCCGCTCGCGATGCGCGCCGGACACGCGGTATTGTCGAAGATCAAGGAGAAAGGCGATTCCCTCTACGACGAGCTTGAGGAATACGGTGCCGCGCTGGAGGCCGGCATGGCGGACACGCTCGATCGCCTCGGACTGGACTATTATCAGACGCGCGTCGGTGCGATGGGCTGCCTCTTTTTCACCGATCAAAAGGTGATCGACCAGACCACGGCGAAAACAACTGACGCAGAGCGATACGCGAACTACTTTCACGGACTGCTGGAGGAAGGCGTTTACTTTGCACCGTCCCAGTTCGAAGCCTACTTCTTCGGGACGGAGCACGGCGACAGGGAACTCGAACACACGCTGAAGGCACAGCACGACGTGCTTAAGCGCATTCACTGACGTGTGGGGAAACGCATTCCCCGAGATAATCGGCGCCTCCGGAGGCTCATGCTCTTCGGGGGCGTTTTTTTGCGTTAGTGCGTTGGTGCGTTAGTGCGTTGGTGCGTTGCGGCGTCGGGGGGGCGTGGGCCTCTTTGTTGCCCTGTGGTCGATCCGCGGTGGGGTAGGCTGTCGTCTTGCTGATGTCGGGCATCAGATATGGATTCTCCCCTTCTCAGGATGGCGCTCGGGTGCAGAGGTTGTGCAGGAGCCGATGGCGACGGTGTCGGAGAGGGTCGGCGGCACGTCGCACAACCTCATCCTGGAAGGCTTGAGTGGCGAGACCCACGGGAAAAAGAAAACCGCCGCATGCTCGGAGGGAGCGATGCGGCGGTATCCCGTACATCGAATCGTGTGTGCTCGAACGTTCTACGGGGTCCAGAGCTTCACGTCGTTGTCCTTGCTACCGGAGAGGACGTAGCGTCCATCCGGGGAGAAAGCGATGGCGTTAACGCCGTCTGCATCCCCTTCAAATACGTATCCGAGGCTTCCCGTATCGACCTTCCAAAGCTGCACCTTCATGTCGCTGCTGCCGGAGAGCACGTACTGGCCGTCCGGGGAGAAGGAAACAGCGATGACGAGGCCGGAGTGGCCGTCAAACGTGCGCAGCAGGTCGCCGGACTCGACGTCCCAGAGCCGGGCCGTCATGTCGTCGCTTCCGGACAGGGCATAGCGACCGTCAGGGGAGAAGGAGACGGAAAACACGTAGGTCGAGTCCCAGTCGCCTTCGTCGAAGGTGCGAACGACCGAGCCGGACTCGACGTCCCATAGCTTCAGCGTACCCGACTGTCCGCTACCCGTCAGAACGTACTTGCCGTCCGGAGAGAAGGCGAGCGAGAAGATCGCTTCCGGGTTGTTATCGAAGGTCCGCACGACGTTGCCCGTCTCGGTTTCCCACATGCGGAGCGTGCCGGCCTGTCCACAGCCCGACAGGACGTACTTTCCGTTAGGAGAAAACGTAGAGGCGAGGACCGCCTCCGAGCGGCGTTCGAAGGTGCGCACCGCCTGGCCCGTCTCCACGTTCCAGAGGCGGACATGACCGTTCGAGCTTTCCGATACGAGGTGATTTCCGTCTGGAGAAAGGGCGACGGAGATCGGCTGACTGTCTAGACCGGTAAACGTTTGAATTTGACGGCCTGTGACAACCTCCCAGAGCTTCACGGTGTTGTCCTCGGCGCCAGACAGGGCGTACTGACCGTCAGGCGAGAACGCGACGGCGTTGACCCAGTCGGCGTTTCCGTCGAGCGATCGGACGATGTGGAGGCGCTGTCGCTGCGGCTGACCATCTTGCGTGCGTGCGGGCGCCGGGTCCGAGGCTTCGGCTGTGGCCGTTTCTGTTGACGCCGCTGAGGCCGGCTCCATGCCCTCGTCGCCCGGGCGGTAAACCTGCGTTTCGGGTGCGTTCGTCGGCACGCCGTTGCCACCGCCGTCGCCGTTGGGTCCACCGCCAGATGCCGCGCCGCCGCCCTGGGGGACTTCGACCTCTTCCCCTGGATCCTTCGAGTTGAGGGCATCGGCGAGATCCTGTCCCGTCTGGTAGCGATCATCCGCGTCCTTCATCAGGAGCTTGGCGATGATCATCTCGAGCCAGTCCGGGCACTGGGGGTTGTGGCGGCTCGGCGGGGTGTAGGACTCGTGCAACACTTTGTAGACGACGCTCATGGGGTGACCGCCGGTGTGGGGCAGGGTACCGGTGACCGACTCGTAGAGTACGACACCCAGACTGTAGAGGTCGCTTCGGGGATCGACGTCGTTGCCGCGAGCCTGCTCCGGGCTCATGTATTCCGGCGTGCCCAGGACGGTGCCAGTCTGCGTGAGGCGCGACTCGCTGGATGCGTAGGCAATGCCGAAGTCCATCAGGACCGGCCGGCCGACGTCCGTGACCATCACGTTCGAGCTTTTCACGTCCCGGTGGACGGTGTCCCGCGTGTGGGCATAACCGAGCGCTTCCGCAACCGGGGCAATGAGGGCGACGGCTTCCTCCGGGGGGAGGGGGCCGCCCTCCTGAATGATCTCGTGCAGATCGCGACCGGTCAGATACTCCATCGCCATGTAATGCACGCCGTTCATCTCACCCTCGTCGAAGATGGTGACGATGTGCGGGTGATTCAGCATGGCAGCCGACCGCGCTTCCCGGTGAAATCGCTTGAGAAGCTTCTGGTCGTGGGTGAGGCCCTGGGGGAGCACCTTCAGAGCGACAGGCCGACCGAGACTTGACTGCACGGCCTTGTAGACGATCGCCATCCCGCCGCGGCCGAGCTCTTTTTCAATCTCATACTGCGACGCCATCGCGTCGCGAACGATAGTCTCGGGGTTGGAAAAGCTCCCCGTGCCCGCAGATGTCGTCGGCGGGTCTTCAAGCCACTCCCCGCAATGCTTGCATTTGCGGGCTGCCGCGAGAATCTCTTCGTGGCAATAGGGACAACGCTTGTTGGCTTCGGACATGTCCTGGCTGCGATTAGTGCGCGACATCCGGTGGGTTGGGGGCGAAAGCCAACGGCCCGGATGAATGCGAGTAGGAGCCGGAGCGCGAAGACTCCGGTACGACTGATTATGTAGGGAGGGACCCGGAAAGGCGATTGTTCGGCGCTCGAAGGCCGGCAGGCGTGCGCCATGCCGCCGAATTGCGATGGGGTGGGGTGAAGGCGAAGCCGCCGTTCCGGAAGCGCACAGCAGGTGCGGACGCACCAGTACGCGTCGCCCGTAAGGGAGCAATAAGTCTGCCAGCTTTAAACCGCCCCTGAAACGCCGCCTGCTACGACAGAAAGGGATGTTCCCGTCGCGGGGGCTCTTCGAAAGCAGGCCCGAACCTCCGGAAGGAAGTCCGGGCCTTGGGGCAGATAAACCCAGTGTGAGGGGCGTTTACGTGCGCGGGCCGGATGTCCTCGAAGCGAACGAGTCGATGACTAGTCTCTCTCGTAGCGGAGCATCATTTCTCCCATCCGGATCATGTCGCCATCGTCAAGTTCAACCATGGCTTCCGCTTCGACCGGGTCCCCGTTCACCATCGTCGGGTTGGTCGTGCTCTTATTCTTCAGGTAGATGTCCTGATCCTTCTGGACGATCTCGGCTTGCATGCGGGAGACGGTCCGATAGGTGTCACCGAGCTGGATGTGGGCGAAGGCACGCTCACCTTCCACTTCGGCCCGACCCATGGTCACCACGTTGCCTTCCGGCGTCGGATGACCGGCGATTCGGAACTCCTTGCCCTGATCCGGGCCCGCGGCTACGACCAGCTTGCCGGGGATGAACTTCATCGTTTTCGGTGGAGCCTTAAACTTCAGCGTGGCGGGGCCGCCGCTGCCGCTTCCCGACGAGCTGGAACTGGACTTGATGCGTTGCTCGGCCTCATCGCCGTCGCCGCCCATCTCCGTCGTCGTAAAGTCGGTGCTGTTCAGGCCCGAGGCAGCCTTCTTGAGCTCTTCCTCCTGGCGCTTGCGCGCCTCGTCGGCTGCTTTCTTGGCTTTCTCCTCAGAGGATGAATAGATCGAATACCCAACGGCGGCGATCACGACAAAGCCAAGGAGCGTCAGGCCGAAAATAGGCCAGAAACCGAGGCCGGGCTGCAGGCGCTCGCTTACGCTGCCTCCCTGAGTTGTCGGCGAGTTCGTTCCGGAGAGAACCTCGCGACCGTCCTCATCGATGAAGGCCGACTGATTGAACGGGCTGATCGAGACGACACCCACAACCTGGACCTGCGAGGTGACCGGGGGCGGGCTGTCCGTCGTGCGGACTCGGAGCGTTTCTCCCGTGTCGCCACGAAGGATGTAGTTCATCGTGGCGTTGTTACCGCCGGAGCTTTCCACGTGCTCGTCTACGACCCCCGATACCGAGACCGACTGGTCGGAATACTTGCCCGGGTTTTCGACGATCTGCTTGATGGTCACCTCTTCTTGCGCTTGCGCCGGGATTGAGAACGCAAACGCGAGCAGGGCGATCATCCACAAAATGTTTTTCATGGGGATCACTTCTCGTTGTTGGAGCCGGTTAGACATGTGTGGTGGGGCTTCGACAGGTTAGTTCTCGCTTGTAATCCCGACACGAACGACGCCCTTCCATTGCTCGCCATCATAGAGCGGCCAGACGACTTCGCGGAGAGGGGAGCCGTTCTTCGTGACTTCGTAGTGATACAACGCGGGCGTCTTCGACGTCTTCGACCATTGACCGTCGGTGTAGTCGATCTGCGCGCGGTTGAACGCATGGGAAGCAGTGACTTCCCCGTTTTGATTCTGTACAGCGTAGTAGTCGAGCACGGAGAGTCGGTCGACAATCGGGTTGAACGCGTTCACCCGATCACTTGCAAGGTAGGCAGCACCCAGCAGCGTCGCAACCGCACTTCCGGTCCCGGGATAGGCCGACGTAAATTCGTAGTCGTACAGGGCCTGCCAGTGCGATTCCTGCTGAACATCGCTCAGAACGGATTCGAGAATCACATTTTCTTCGGGAACGGTGTCCCGGTTGTACTGCACGAGCAGGTAGCCGGTATCGATCGGGCTGATCAGCCAGGCGCGCTGGCTGGACTCGGCCGTGAGCAGGGAGACCGTTCCGGACGCCGTACGCACCAGCTCCGACGAGGGGAGTCGGGCATCATCCGCACCGTAGAAGGCAACATCTGCCTGCAGGTCTCGGGTGACCGTATACACGCTTTCGACGTAATCGGGAAAGCGAATCCGTGGGAAGCTGGTTTTCGCGTAACTCATTGCCCGGTTTGCGGTGACACCGTCGAGAAGACGATTCCCGAGACGAGCGATGGGCTCGAGCATGCGCCCACGAACCGCCATGACTGCGGTCATGATGGTCTCCGGGTCGGCGTCGCGCGTCGCCAGGCGTTTTGACAGCCCGAAAGCTTCGTCGAAGTCGGTTTGTACCAGGTACAGTCGCGTGAGGCGCTGCGCCGCCGTATCCCACGTCAGAAAGTTCTGGTCCGTGCTCCAGCCGTCCAACATGCGCCGGTAGCGCGAGGCGGCGGACCGGTAGGAGCGGACGCGCCGGGCGGATTCGCCGCAGTAGTAGTGCTGCGGGAACGAGGCGTCGGTGAAGTCCGGAAAGGCGGTGCAGTATGCATTGACCCGCCCATGATCGCCGTTCTCGAACGATGACTTGGTCGCGGCCTCGATGTCTGCCGTTACTCTCGCACGAAACCGCGCTTCCGCCCCGCTCGGCAGGTACGCCTGCTGTTCGACGACTTGAAGAAAGTTGCGAACCTCCGACGTGGAGGGCGTACCACCGAATGACCCGTACAGGTCTTCAAGCGTGTTCTCGATTTTCTTGCGGACGCGGGGGATATCACAGTTTTCCGCGGCCGTCCGGAGGACGCGCAGCGCAGCTGTGTAATTATTGCGGCGAATCTGGCGATTGGCCAGGTTGATCTGGCGACCGGCGAAGTCTTCGCAGGCAACCGCGCGGATCGAACCGTCAAAATCAGGTTCGGATGCACCGCCGGCCGGCATCACCGTCGCCTCCGCAGGTAGCGGGGCGTACATGACGAGGGTCAGCAGGCTGGAAAGTAGGACAATCAAGGCATTCATTCGTACGAGCAAAACCCTCAATCATAGGGGGCGATGGGGCCGGACGTGATCGTTGGGTCCGGTGTCGGGCGCGTCAGCGCTAACGGTCAAATGCGCTACCGGTCAAAAGACGACGGGACCGGTAGGCGCGGGCCGTGCAAAGTCATGTCATCTTGACGACCGGTGCGCGTGGTATCGGTCGGGAACGTGAGGAATGATGCACGGGACATTCAGGCGACGCACGGGCACGCTCCGGCGGAGGCGTCGAAGAAAAAGAACAGCAGGCGTCCACAAAGTAACGCTGTGCCTCTACGGTCAACCGGTACGCGATCATCATGCAATCATGACGCCGACGGCCGATCCGAGGCAATATAGGCAGGCGTATGATGCAATGCGAACCTGACACAGAACAGAGGAAATACCGCCTTTAGCCGCGGTCCAGCACATACTTCGTGCCTTCCCGTGTGGCATGCCGTGCGCAAACGAAAAAATCATGTACGGGTCCCGTCGTCGCAGGACGAGGGCCTGATGCCCGGCGGTTGATCCAACGAGGGCTCTGCATCGTGCCGTTCCACAGGTACACGCATACTCACGTACTGCTGCCGTCTGGATCAGGCGTGCTCCTGCTGCTTCGGCGGGAAGGGGTAGGTGCGAACCCGTCCCAGTTCTCGTTGCAGACTCCCGGCTTCCGCAAGAACGACGGAAATGTTATCGGTCGAGCCGGAGTAGTAGGCGAGCGAAACGAGGGACTCAGCCGCCGTCTGTAGATCCGGCGTACCGAGCATGTAGGACTTAAACAGTTGCTCCTGCTCCTTCAGTTTATCGACAATCAGCCCGTCCGAACAAAGGAGAAAGCCGTCGTGCCCGTCGAGGCGGAACGCGGGATTGTCTCTGGGAAAAAAATCAGGCTCGTCGCCGCTTCCGTCGAGAGTCTTATTGATGATATGGCCGTACTGCGCCACGAATTTCGGGTCGAGGTTGTCGTTACCGGCCTTATTTTTAAACTCCTGCAGGTAGGAGTGGTCTTCGGTGATCTGCTCGATCACCTCACCGTTCAGGTAGTAAACCCGCGAGTCTCCGAGGTTACCAACGACGAAGTGGTCCTGGTGGCCGAGCACGCAGGTGAGGGTGGTTCCCATCCCCTCCAAGGACGGGTCTTCCTCCGTCACCTCACGAATGGCCTTCTGGGCCCGGTCATACATCTCGGACAGAATGTCCTTGAGGTCGGCCACCTCGACGCTGTGCTCGAATCGCTCCTCGAGGTATTCCTCCGCGGTGGAGAGTGCCGTCTTGCTGGCGATTTGTCCGCCGGCGACGCCGCCCATCCCGTCGGCGACGGCAAAAAAGAACGAGTCCGGGCCTGGGTAACAATGTAAAACGTCATCCTGATTTACATCCCGGCGTCCGGGGAACGTCGTTCCGTGCGCAGAAATAGGGAGCATTGCAAACTAACCGGTCTTTCTGAAGTCCGTGGGGCGGCCGCCGCCGCGGGGTGGTGCGGAGGCAGGCGGGGGAGAGACCATCGAATCGCGCGCCGGGATGGGGCGCTCCGACCGGATAGGTCGCTCCACGTGCTAATGATGGTAGGGCGAAGGGAGCCGGAATTACAATTCGCGATATCCGAAACTCGCCGCGAAAGCGTCCGGCTCCGGGTCCGTCGAGACCTCGCAAGGGTGCGGCCCTCGAGCCATCACGGCGAGGGGACGGAGGCGTAACATACAGATAAAGGTGTACCTTCAGGTCAAAAGGCTACGCTATCGCGCGGGTTTCACCGCGTCTTCGGAACCGGGCATCGGAAACGCCGGCGCATGCCGGTCTGCCTGCTCTCGGTTCAGAGAGGCGTCGGAGGCTTTCATGAAGGGATTAGAGGCGGGCGATCGGCCGTGTTCGGATTGATGCTCCACGGTCGGTCAAATCGATCTCCCGCACGTCGCCGTATTACCTGCATAAAGACCGTGCCACGACGGGCCAAGAGACATCATGCACCTCGCCCGGTACGGCGCGCTCCGTATGCATACGTTTGTACGCCGCGCAAATGCCGAGGCGGTAGCCTTCGTTCCGTCGGGCGCCCGGACAGGATGACCGCTCCTCATCGTGTGGCTCGTGGGGAGGCCGGCGATCCGTTCCGAGAGCGAGGAGATCCCACGCCGAGTGCGTCGAGCGCATCACTGATCGACGCGAGATCTTCCAACAGTGCATCCGGTTTGTGAGGCGACAAGTCCTGCCGCGAGTAATGCCCGGTACACACGGCCACGGCCCGCGCGCCAGAGGCACGACTGCACTCAATGTCACGCCGTGTGTCCCCGATCACCGTCACGTTCGTTTGTTCAAACCGAATGCCGGTGTGATTGTGTGCGCGATCGATGGCGAGGGAGGGGAGCCGGTTCCGGTCTGCGTCGTCGCAGCCGAACGCGCCGAACGAGAAGTACGCGCCGAGCTCCACCACGTCCAGCTTCCGGTAAGCCATCGGCTCCACATTTCCGGTGACAAGTCCCAGGCAGACATCCGAGCGCTCGTGCAAATGGTCCAGCAGGTCGCGGACACCGGGGAGGACGGTCACATCCGATGATGTCATGCCCGGATGGGCCACGCTCACGTACACATCGAGGGCGTCTCGTACAAGCGTTTCACTGGCCTCCACATTATTCGCGTGAAAGACCTCCGCCATGATCTGGAGATCGGTTTTCCCGGAAAAGCGGACGTCTTCCGTATGGAGTTGCCGCCCGACGAGGTCGGAAAGCGCCTGTTCGACGGCAGCACGCGTCGACCCGTTGGTTCGAACGAGGGTTCCGTCGATGTCAAACAGCAGGAGATGCATAGTAATGCTTCCGGATGCGAACGGACGAAGGGGGGCGTGGACGAACATACGTGCATCCGTAGCAACGTCGGGTCTTCGGGTGGGTTCACCCCGGTGCGTAACATGATCGTACGTACGCGCGCTAAGCAGCCAGCAGGTTCAGGTCGGCGGGCGGCGGAGTGCTACCGCTGCGTGCACCGCGAAGCCGGTACGGACGGCGATGGTGTGCGATCCGGCACGGGGACCGTGCGCGACCGCACGGTGGTCACGTCGGCAAGCGCCCGCGTCTCGCGTCACACGACGTTCAGATCGGGCGGCACGGTCGTTGGAGGAGTTGGAGGTGACCGAGAGGCGGCGATGACGCGTCTCCGGGTGGGCGGTGAGGATGCCGATCCGGCGCGCAGCCGCTGAAAGCGGAGACTCAACCTTCATCGAGCGGGTCCGCAACGTGGATCCATTCGAGGCGCCGGGCGGCGCGGTTGGGGCTCCGTTTTTATTTGTGGGGACTGTCGTTCGGAAATAGCCTGTAGGCGCATGGTATTATCCCCAGGGTGATTTCACGGGAGAAAGAAAAACGGGGCGTCGTCCGAAGACATCGCCCCGCTTCCTTCCCGCCTGATTTGGCGGACAACGGCTTCAGACGATGGACTTAGAAGTCCATGTCGAAATCGCCCATGCCGCCACCGTCGTTCTTGTTCTTTGACGGAATACGTGCCACGATCGACTCCGTCGTCAGCAGCAAACTGGCAATCGACGCGGCGTTTTCGAGGGCAGACCGCGTGACCTTCGTCGGATCGATCACGCCCTCCGATAGCAGGTTGCCGTACGTATCGGTCCGGGCGTTGAAACCGTAGTCATCCTTGCCCTCCAGCACATTCTGGACGACGATGGATCCTTCGAACCCGGCGTTCTCCGCGATCTGGCGGAGCGGGGCTTCGAGTGCTCTGCGGACGATGTCGACCCCCGTCTGCTGGTCCGCGTTTTCAACGTCCAGATCATCCAGGGCACCGAGCGACCGGAGATACGCGATTCCGCCGCCGGCCAGAACCCCTTCTTCCACCGCTGCGCGGGTGGCGTGGAGGGCATCTTCGACGCGCGCCTTCGTTTCCTTCATCTCCGGCTCGGTTGCGGCGCCGACTTTGAGAACCGCGACACCGCCGGAGAGCTTGGCCAGGCGTTCCTGCAACTTCTCACGGTCGTAGTCCGAGGTAGAGGCCTCAATCTGCTGCTTAAGCTGGCTGATCCGGCCGGTGATCTGCTCTGGCTCCCCGGCGCCGTCCACGAGGGTCGTGGTGTCCTTCGTAATGACGATCCGCTTGGTCGATCCGAGGTATCCGAGCGTGGCATTTTCCAGTCGGTAGCCCTTCTCTTCCGAGATGACCGTTCCACCGGTCAGCACGGCGATGTCCTCGAGCATGGCCTTTCGGCGATCGCCGAAGCCGGGGGCCTTCACCGCAGCCACTTTAAGCGTACCGCGCAGCCGGTTGACGACCAGCGTGGCTAGCGCTTCGCCCTCGATGTTCTCGGCAATGATGAGAAGCGGCTGGTCGGACTGGGCGACTTTCTCCAGAATCGGAAGGAGGTCTTTCATCGCAGAGATCTTCTTCTCCACGATCAGGATAGCAGCATCCTCGAGGATGACCTCCATGTCCTCCGAGTTTGTCACGAAGTACGGAGAGAGATAGCCGCGGTCGAACTGCATGCCTTCCACGACGTCCAGGTGGGTCTCGAGGCCTTTCGCCTCCTCAACGGTGATCACGCCGTCCTTTCCAACCCGGTCGAACGCGTCGGCAATCAGGTCGCCGATCTCAACGTCGTTATTCGCCGAGATCATCGCGACCTGCGCGATTTCGTTCTTCCCGGAGATGTCGCGCGAGTGGGCGTGCAGGTCGGCGACGATGGCTCGGACCGCCGCGTCGATGCCCCGCTTCAGGTCCATCGGGTTCGCGCCGGCCGTGACGTTCTTCAGGCCGGTGTTGATGATCGCCTGCGCGAGGACGGTTGCCGTGGTCGTGCCGTCGCCGGCAACGTCGGACGTCTTGGAGGCCACCTCCTTGACCATCTGTGCACCGATGTTCTCGATGCGATTTTCCAGTTCGATCTCCTTGGCCACGGTCACACCATCTTTCGTGATCGTGGGTGAGCCGAACGACTTTTCGAGAATCACATTCCGGCCTTTGGGGCCGAGCGTTACTTTTACCGCATTGGCGAGCGTGTCGACGCCCCGTTTGAGGGCTTCACGCGCCGGTGCATCGAACAGAATCTGCTTCGACATGGGATCAGGCTATCAGGTTAAATGAGTAGGTGGCCGCGGGAGCGGATCCGGAATGCAGAAGGGATGGCCCGATGGGCGGGCGGCGCGAGCGGACTAGTCGTCGATACGACCGAGCAGATCCGTCTCGCGCATGATTAGAATGTCTTCGCCGTCGATCGTGATCTCGGTGCCGGCGTACGAACCATACAATACGTCGTCACCTTCCTTCACATCCATAGCGATCTGGTTGCCGTTTTCGAAACGTCCGGGGCCCACCGCGAGGATGGTTCCGCGCTTCGGCTTTTCCTTGGCGGTATCGGGAATGAAGAGGCCGCCCGCTGTTTTTTCGTCGGCCGGTGCGGGGCGAACAGCCACGCGGTCAGATAGAGGTTTGAACGTTGCCATTCTTCGGTTCGATCATTGATGAAACCACAGGGGATAGGTCATGCAACAGCCGGAGACCGTCCGCTGCCGTTGCGATTCGGCGCCCACACAAACGGCGTACCCAACCGATCCAGAGAGTCGGCCCACCCAATATTTCTTCACAAAGCATAGAAAAGCCGTCTCATCCGCCGGGAGGGGCGGACGAAACGGCAGAATCGTCGGTCGGTGTGGCAGCCCCGGGTCGGCCGTCCCCTGTCAGATATGGCAGAGCAGGGACGGGCGCAACGCCGTGCGACGACGGTCAGGCGAGCGCGCCGCCGTCGGGGTCGTCGCCGAGGAAGTCGGGCAGGTCGGGGTGGTCGTCATCGCCGCCGCCGGGTTCATCCTCCGGGCCGTTGTTCGGCGCGTCGGGAGGGAGGGGGTTGCCCTGATCGTCGAATCCCGGCTCGTCGCCGGCCGCCCCGTCGCCCCGAGCACCGTCGGGATCATTCACCTCTTCGATCTCGTCGGGCGAGTCGACCATGTCCGTATCGGCTGCATCCCGTGCGGGTTCGTTGGAGTGGCCGTTCTGAACGGCGCAGTCGGGCGGGGCAGGCTCTTTCTTGTATACATCGACGACCGTGGTACCGTCCCGAAAGTTAATAGCGAGTACGGCCTCCTTTTCGGGGTCGTAGGTATCGATCAGGTGGCGCACGATCTCCAGTTGCGTACCCATCGTTTCCTCCTTCGACGCTTTGAAGGTGAGGTAATTCAGCGGGAGCTTGCGTCCGCGTTCTCCGTCTGCATTCGAGCGAAAGACGACTGCCCCGCGGCCCCGCTCGTTGTACATGCGCCAGGCATGGCGAGCGGCCAAGTTCCAGTGACGCTCGGCGAATCGGTTGAGGAGTTCACCGGGGTTGGGCGGTACAGCGGAGGAGGACATATACGGTGATGGTTCGGTATATCAATCGGTCGTTACGCAGGCGCGGCGGGTCGGTACGGGGGCCGGGACGTCCAAGCGTTGTAACGCTGGGAACTTCGGCTGTACGCACCGATGCAGATACCGACCGTTCCGGGTTTCAACCATACTTGTCTCGTTTTTCCCCGTGCAACCAAGCCTCCCCTCGGCGTTCCGCCCCGTCGCGATGCGTCCCGGTTTTGACCGAGTCGCCCGCCTGACGCCTCTGGTGGAGCTTTCGTCGTTGCGCCTGCGCACGGTCAGCCTGCTTATTCTGTTGCTGCTCGTTTTTACGGTTGATGCCACGGTCGCGCAGACGACGGTTCCCGCTCGCGACACGGCCGACGTCGTCGAGGCCGATTCGTCGTCGAAATCGCAGCATCCGAACGCGGTGCCCTACCGCTCCAGTCGAAGCGTCTGGGCCCACGCGCTGGCGGCGCCGTCATACCTCGTCTACGGCGTGACGCGGCCCATCGGATGGGGCGTGAAGTACCTTGAGCGCGAATACCCGGCCTTGTTCGAGCCGCGTGCCCCGGTGCAAGGCGTGCTCCCGCTCGTCGAACTCGGCGGGCCCGTGGGTGTCCAGGGCGGTGTCGCCGTGTTTGACCACGACCTCTGGGGCCTCGGGCACGACGCCCGTTTGTCGTTCATCTACGGGTCACGAAGCCGGTACGAGGTGGACCTCGACTATCGCTTTGGTCCGGTCTTCGGACCGCACACGACCCTTACGGTGAACGCCACGTTTTTGACCAACCCCGAGCGGCGGTATTTTCTCCGCGGGAACCGGGCCGATCGACGGGATGAAACGAGATACTTCACGCGGCAGCTATCCGGGCGTGCAACCCTCACGTTGAAACCATTGGAACGGTTGGTTGGAGACGTCGAGGTGGAGGCCTCGCGCACGTTCAACAAACGGGCCGACGGAGACCTGGGGGACCGCCTGCCGGTGTCGCTGCCAGGCGTGGGCCGCGCAACCGCTTTGCTGACGGCCCGCACCGGGTGGACGATTGACCGAACCGCGCGCGAGCAGCAGCGCATCGTCCGAGGAACGCGCGTTCGCCTGGAGGGGGAGGCGACCGAAGACCTCAGTCGGGGCACCTTCCGGTACGTCGGCTACGCCGCGGAAATCCAGCAGTATCTTCCGCTCCCGTTCCTTCCGTCGACACGCCGTCTTGCCCTGCGGGTACGGATGGAAAAAGTGGAGCCCGCCCGCGGCGGCGCGGCCGTCCCGTTCTTTCGCCTGCCAGGCATCGGGGGGCAGACGACAGTACGTAGCCTGGTCTTCGAACGATACGTCGAGGAAGGCGCCCTCGTGGCAAACGCGGAGTACCAGTATCCAATCTGGAATCGAATGGATGCCGTTGCTTTCGTCGACGCTGGTCAGGTCTTTAACGAGTTCGAAGGCATCGCCGTCGACCGGTTCCACTACAGTTACGGGGGCGGCGTTCGCGTTATCCGTGGAGGACGCCTCGCGTTTCGTTTCGAAGTCGCCACCGGGGAGGAGGGCCTTCGAACGATCCTGACCGTCAATCAAATGTTCTGATCGCTTCGTCAATCCCCGGTCCGGGGTGTCGAGCATTGCCGCGCTCCAACGTTCTTCTTATCCGCAACTCCGTTTATGGCTTCTTCGCTCCTTCCCCGCCTGTCGGTAGGACCGGGCCGCTGGCTTCTCGTGCTGGTCCTCGTTGCGGCCGCCGCGAGTGGCTGCGGCTCGTCGAGACCGTACACGCTCGGCCCGGTCAAGACGGAAGATCCCGATCGCCGCCCAATTCCTGAACCCCGGGAAATCGAGCAGAACTTTTACTGGGATCGCGTCGATCTGACGCTCTTCCATCAGGTCAAGAAGCCGCTCAACCTGGCATGGACAGGACGGAAAATCGGCGCGCTGGCCGGCGTGACGGACGGGGAGAGAGAAGCGGTGAATGTCAATGTCTTCGATGAGCCACCGCGATCCAGCTGGTGGGAGCCGCGGCACTACTACCGGCCCATGGGCCCGGACGAACTCGCGGTTGGACCGAATACGGACGGTCGACCGGACGCCGGCCCTGACACGACCGGGACGTGGACGATCTGGCGTGGAAAATCCGTCGGCGCGGCGTCCGGATTCTTCATCGAGGACGCGCGAGGCGTCCGCTACCTGCTCAAGTTCGACAAGCCCGCCTACCCGGAGCTGGCTTCTTCCGCCGAGGTGATCGCGACAAAGATCTTCCATGCGGCCGGCTATCACGTCCCGGAAAACACCATCGCTTATTTCCATCCGGATCAAATCCAGATCGGCGAGGAAGCGACGGTTCGGGACGGAAACGACCGGCGACCGATGCGTCCGGACGACGTCCAGTCCGTGCTCGAGGGCCAGCCGCGCCGTGCCGATGGGAAGATCCGGGTGATGGCGAGCCGCTTTGTCGACGGGCAGGTGCTGGGGCCGTGGAATTTTCGTGGTCGACGGGGGGACGATCCGAACGACCGGGTCCGGCACGAGGATCGTCGCGAGCTTCGCGGTCTGCGGGTGCTGAGCGCCTGGCTGAACGATACGGATCGACGGGCAGCAAATACGCTGGCCGTTTACACGGACCAGGAGTACATTAAGCACTACGTTCAGGATATGAGCTCCACGCTTGGTGCGAACACCGGTGCACCGCACCGCCCGATCCACGGGCAGGCGTATATGATCGATCATCGCCTCATTCCGCTCGCCCTGGTCAGCGGAGGATTGTTTCCGTTCTGGTGGTGGGATGAGGACGGCACGGCGCAGTATCCGTCCGTGGGGTACTGGCGGTCCGACGTATTTAAACCGGGCCGGTGGGTCCCCACGTATCCGAATCCTGCGTTCGAGAAACTCACGCGCCGCGATGCCTTCTGGGGCGCGAAGCAGGTAATGGCCTTCAGCGACGCGGATCTCGATGCGGTCGTCGATGCGGCGGAGATGTCGAATCCGGAGGCGGAAGACTACCTGCTCCGCATCCTGGCCGAACGTCGCGACATGACGGGCCGGTACTGGTTTCACCGTGTGGCTCCGCTTGACCGGTTCCGGCTCGCCCTGACAACGGCAGAGGGGCCGATGCTTCGGTTCAGCGACCTGTCCGTCGACGGCGGTCTGCACGAATCGGCCGGCACATCGTACCGGTACCGCCTCCGGCACAGCGAGCGTGTGATCGCGCAGGGGGAGGCGACGGAGCCGGTCGTTCCTCTGCGGGCTGATAGCCGATCGATGGTGGACTGGCTGGACGACAAGGGGGCGAACGGCCCGAATCGACGTGTCGTCAAGGTCGAGATTCAGCCGGTGTACGCGTGCGACATCGTCCGGCCGCCGCCCGTCGACATCTACGTGTACGTTCCCTCATCTCCCGCACCGCCGCCGAACGTTCGATCCGTGTTTGACCGCGCAGACATCGAGCCGGACGCAGTCCGGGTGGTCGGCATCGAGCGGCAGTAGCGGCAGGCCCCGCCACGAGACCGCTTCGTCACGCACGTGGGAAACCTTTTCCTGCAACGCCCTCGTTGGATTGACTTCAAGCAGCGACTCTTCGTCTCGGCCGACTCCCGCTCCACACTATGGCACGCCTTCTCGCATCATTGCTGGGCCTCCAGAAGGGTGAGAGGGAAATGGCGCTGCTCATGGCCGCCTATCACTTCCTCCTGCTGATCATCCTGTACCTGCTGAAGCCGGTGCGGGACAGCCTGTTTCTGGCGGGACGCGGGCCGGAAGAACTGCCGTATGTGTTCATTCTGACGACGGTGCTTGTCGTACCGGTCGTTATCCTGCATACTCGGGTCGGTCAGACCATGCGGATTGGCCGGCTCGTCGACGGGGTGACGCTGTTTCTTGCAGCTAATCTGGTCGGACTGTACTGGCTGTTGACGACGGAGGCCTCGTGGGTCCCGTATCTTCTCTATGCGTGGGTGAGCATTTTCAGTCTGCTCGTCACGTCGCAGTTCTGGCTGCTCGCAAACGCCATTTTCGGCGCCTCCCAGGCGAAGCGGGTCTTCACGGTGCTGAGCGCAGGTGCTATTCTCGGCGCCGTCGCCGGCGGGGAGATGACGGGTCTTCTCGTCAATGTCGCGGAAATCCACAGCCGTACGTTGCTGTTCGTCGCCTCCTTCCTGCTGGTCGGGTCGGTTGTGCTGAGCCGGTGGATTCGGGCACGACATCGCCATCGCGGGGGGACGGTCGATGGCGGTACGTACCCCTCGTCCGCCACAGCCGTCGACGGTGACAGGGATGAATCGACGCGGGCCGTTGCCGTCAACGATGGCGAGCCGGACCCGGAGGAGGCGACGCACACGGCGGAAGAGCATGAAGCGTCGACACAGATGGCGGCGCGTCCCTCCGGCAGCTGGGAAGCCTGGAGTATCATTCGTAACTCGCGGCACCTACGACTCATCGTCGGGGTGATCGCCATCATGGTGGTGACCTCCACGTTCGTCGATTTTCAGTTTAAGACCGTAGCCGCCCAGGCCTTTGCCGCCGAGGACGCCCTGACGTCCTTCATGGGTCGGTTTTACGGTCGCGTGAGCCTGGTCGCGCTGGTTGTTCAGTTTCTCATCGCGCCCCGACTCATCCGGGTCCTGGGTATCGGGGGCGCGCTCTCCGTTCTTCCGCTGGCCCTCGCGGGTGGCACAATTGCGATGGTCCTAGTCCCAGGTCTCGTCGCCGGCGTGGCCCTGCGAGGGGCCGACCAGACGCTCAAGCATAGCATCGACAAGACGGGTCGTGAGCTGCTGTTCGTCCCCGTGTCACTACAGAAGAAGAAAAAGGTGAAGGTGTTCGTCGATCTGTTCGTGGATCAGGGCGCGCAGGGAGTGGCGGGCGGCCTCCTGCTGCTCTTCACCGCCGTCCTCGGCTTTTCGACCGCCGATCTCGGGGGCGTGGTTGCTGTGCTTATCATGGGCTGGGGCACCATCGCCTACCTGGCCCGGCGATCCTATGTGGATGAGTTTCGGAAACGTCTTCGCCGGCAGGAGGAAAACGATTCGACTGACGAGGCGGAAGCCCGTGTCTCGGAAACGCTGGACGAACTGCTTGAGTCGCTCTGCAGCCGAAGTGAGCGAGAAACGCTCGCGGCGCTGACGCAGCTTGAAGAAGGGGAGGAGACGGTGCCGGTCGACGCGCTCGTGTGCCTTTTTGATCATCACTCTTCCGAAGTCCGCGCCCACGCCATTCGTGTTCTCCGCGTGCGTACCGTCGAGGGTCTCGGTGCCGAGATTGTGGAAGCACTGACGGATCCGGACCCGGATGTTCAACTCGAGGCAGCGCGGTACCTGTACTGTCAGAGCGGGGAGCGGATCGAGCGGCTGAAGGAGGCCCTCGCACACGACGACGTCCGCATTCGGGCAGCGGCTGTCGGCCTGATCGCGGAGGAAGGCAGCCCGGAAACGTATCGCTTGATCACCGAGGCAACGCTTCGGCATCTGATGGAGGTGCCGGGGGCAGCAGGCGAAGATGCCCGGACGCACGTCGCGCGCATTCTGGGCGTGATCGACCGGCCCTATCGCATCGAGATGCTACACGCGCTTCTATTCGATCCGTCGGATCAGGTCGTCGAAGGCGCGATTCAGGCGGCCGGGCGGAGTGGGGAGCGGGCGTTCGTTCATCCCCTCCTCGTCCGCCTGAAGCAGGAGCGGTTTGAAGAAGCGGCCCGGGAGGCGTTGGCTCTTTTCGGTGATCGAATTCTCGGGACGCTTTACGACGTGATGGTAGACGCCCGGGTAAACATGGACGTTCGCGTTCAAGTGCCACGGATCCTGACCGACCTGCAGAACGATCTGGCGATGACGGTGCTGGTGGCTGCGCTGCCGGACGTCCCCGTGCCCGTTCAGCACGCGATTGTGCGCGCGCTGAGTCGCCTCCACGCATCGGGGTATGGATCGTTCTCGACGGAAGAAATCGCACGTGCGGTCCGGCGCGAAATCGAGCGGTATGCCGCGCTCGGGCAGGTCCTGCATCTGCTTCAGCGCACCAACCGGGACGTGCTCGGTGCGGCCGACCGATCGGCTGTACGAGAAGCGCGGAAGCGCAGTCTGGAACGGACCTTCCGTCTCCTCGGGTTGCAGTACGACCAACGCGACGTGTACGATGCCTATCTCGGGCTGACGAGCGACGATCAGACGCTACGATCCAGCGCGATCGAGTTCGTAGACAACCTCGTGGACTATTCGATGAGTCGGATTCTGCTTCCGCTGCTGGACGACCCGTCCGGAGCGAAGGCGGTCGAATACGGCGAAAAACACTTCGACTTGAAGATCAAGACACCCGCGGATGCCCGGGACTACCTTTCCACCGTGGACGATCCGCGCCTTGATCCGGCGGTGGCGGAGGATCGGCCCGCGGCGGCCGCCATGCCCGCGATCACCCACGGAGATGGCGCGTCGACGGGGACGGCCGTTGCAGGAGATGGATCGCCGAAGCTCGAGGAAGGGGACGAACTTCCCGGTGCGCCTTGAGAAGCACCCATAGAGGCGACCGTGCCCTGAGAAGTCGTACGGAACGGCCGCGTCTGACATTTCGCGAACGTTGGATACGCCATCTCTCCAAGGCACGTCGCGCCGTCCAAAGCAACGGTCATCGCGATTTTGGCACGCGTTCGCCCGGAATATTGACCGAATCGGATGCCATGTTGTATACTACAGTATCCGTCTAAAAGAAGAACCGACGGGAACGACATTATCCGTTCGTCCGCTCACACGCGACGCATACACTCAGCAGGACCTCGAAAGCGCGTGTGAAGGATGCCCTCCCGGTGCAGTCATGGTGGCCGGAGCCTCGTCAACCTTCTTTCGCAACGGATGGGACAAACGACGCCTGTAGCCCCACTCGTTTCCATGTTGATTTATGTCAGTATCAACGTACCGTCCGCCACGTTCGATCAAAGAAGTCCGGGAGGAGACCCGAGAATGGTTGAATCACGTCTGTCAGGAGCAGTTTGGAGGAAATGTCCGGAAGATGGCCACCTCTCTCGGCTATGACGATGCCGGTCGCAGCAAGCTCGATCGCATCCTGAAAGGGAAGACCGTCAAGATCGATGCAGCCCTTCTCGACGATTTGAAGGCGTATCTGAAAAACCAGGGTGTGACGTTTCTCGAGCCTGCCGTCACCGAAGAATCCGCCGGATACGCGCTGCAGGATGTATCCCTGGAATACTGCAGGTTCGAGGTGACGAGACAAAACGGTCGTTACGTCGCGGAGCGTATGGAGAAGGGCCGTTATCACGTCGATCCGGCCGAGGTCAGCCATGCGGATGTGGATCGGGAAGAGTTGTTCGTGATTCCCGTGATTGGCGACTCAATGGACCCTGAATTTCGCTCCGGGGATCGGCTCATCATTCAGCCGGTGTCGACGCCCGACCATCAGTTGATCCCGAGCGACGGGGTCTACCTTTACCGGCTGGAGGAGAGCATTCAGGTTAAGCGCCTGATGCGGCAGCCGAAGCGTACGGTGAAGGTGGTGTCCGCCAACGAGAAGTACGAGACCTACGACTTCGTTGTGGACGACGACGACCTGGATATCGAAATCATCGGTCGCGTGTGGGCCCGATTGAAGCGTTACTAACCCCACCGGGCTCAGCCTGGTGCTTGGGCTGCGGCTTCGTCTGTGGGGAGGGCCGCAGGAGAGGTGTATCGCACGCTTCTGTGGCGCGGGGATACATCCTTGTACGGGGATGCGCCGTCGCGCGGACATGCACCGTCGCGCGGGGCTGCACCGCAGTGCAGGGGATAGGTCATGCGTCGCGGATGGAGGCGGTCAGTTCAGCCAGGGCGTTTTCGCGACGCTGCTGCGAGCGTTCCGCCTCGTGCAGGGTGGGCGGTGCGACCCGATCCTCGCACTGAGCAGGGGATAACGGGCAGCGTTCGCACGTCAGGTTGACATCCAGCCGCGGGATGCTATCGTCGTTCCAGAACTGGACGTGACGCTTGAAGTCGTCATTGATCAGGAAGCCCAGCGAGACGCACGAATTGGTCGTTGGCTGAAGGGCAAGGGGGCGCGCCGAGGAAAGGACGAAGAACTCCGCTTCGTCATTCAGATAGTGCGACCGTTGCGCCCGGATGCGGGGCGGGGCCGTCGGCTCTCGGCTCGTGGCGCCGTTGTGCTGCTCATCGGACAATCGCTCGAGCAAACGCATCGCCGGCCATCGCCGGCAGTAATGCTCCCGCAGGCCGATGCCGTGCGGAACCGGCACTTGAGACATGTTAAGCAGCTTTGTCAGCTGAAAGTCGGACGATCCGGCGTCGTGGTGGAAGCGCATGAAGAAGATGTCGTCCAGACCGAAGAAGTGCGGGACGACCTCCGTCAGGCGGTAGTAGAACATCTCCGGCGTGGCGTCGAAGCGGGCCATGCATTCGCGTAGCGCGTCGCCGTCCCAGCGAGGCTGCGAGAAGATCCGTCGGAGGTGCTCAAGCAACGGGTCGCGGTCGATCAGGAGCGCGCCGGCAAAATAGGATGCGCGAAAATTATTGAGGACCTGTTCGTAGCTTTCAACCTTCAGCCAGGACGATGTCCGCGCCCGTTCGTCCACGTCCATCAGGCAATAGCCGATCTCGCGGGCGTATATAAAGGCCCGCTGTATGTCCATCAGGTCCCCGTTCAGAAGCAGCGTTGGTGACGCGCCGTCGACGTAGACGGACCGAAAACCGGACAATTCGGGATGGTCCGGAAGGGTATTGAGGTCGACGCTGTAGTCGTACTCGTCCACGAGCACCGCGTAGAGCGCTTCGTGAGGAATCGACGTGCCGGCGCCCCACTCTTTCTGCCGGCGGTAGTCCTGCGCCATCTCCTCGAGTTCCTCGAAGTAGTTGCCGTGCAGCTGCTGGTAGGAGCGGAGAGCGGCGAAGAGAAAGTGCTCCACCTGCATGTCGTAGGTGCGCCCGATCTCCAGAAAGGTCCGGATGAGGGCACCGGCGCGGGAGGGACGATCCGACACCAGGGCAAAGACGTCCTGCGGCTCCAGCCCGAACACCTCGAACGGAAACTCCTGGATGAAGGTCGAGGAGAAGACCTCCTTAATTGGATCGAGTTCGTCCGTTACCGACATCGACACGAGGTCGTCGTACGCAACACCAAGGGCGTTCGCCAGGTCGATGATTTTGTCTGGCTTCGGGTACTTTTTCCCCTTCTCGATTTCACTCAGGTAAGAGATGCTGAGACCGGAGCGTTCGGCCACATCCTTGAGTGAGGCCCCCCGTTCCTGCCGGAGCGTTCGAAGCTTGAGGCCGAGGATGAATCGAAGGTTTTCACTGCTGACAGCCATGCGCGGTTGGGGCGTGGGGAGCGATCGTGACGGGAGGCGAGGGAGCCCCGATGAGGCGGTATCGATGGATGACGCCGGTGGAGCAGGAAACGCATGCGGCGCATCGGGCGGAACCCGACGCTAAAATGCAGTCCGGTGAGACGACACCAACGATGCAACGCCGTTCACACCGACCGATGCGAAAATCGTTCGCTCACAGCGAAAGTATATAAAGCACGTGTGAAGAAAACAACGAATATAACGAATTTCCTTTGCCAGCGAAATTTCGCTTGACAGAGATCGCGTGAACGTGTATTGTTTGAATCGCATGAAGACACGTGCACGCCAACGTGGTTCAAACGGCCACACGTCTCGTAGACCGGGATGGAAGCGGTTCCAACCTTGCGGGACCGCGCCTGGTCGGTGACGGTCCGTTTCGACGATGTCCGATCTCGATGACGCGCCGTTTCGGTGACGCCCGGTTCTTTTCCGCCCGTATTCTCTTTGACCCCAGGTAACGACATGGCACTATCAACGCCCGATGCCGCGGCATACACTTCCAGCGTCGAATGGACGTCCGTCACGGACGGCGTGGACATCAACGCGAATGCCTGGACCGACGAGGCACGCGAGCTTTTCCCCGACGAACTCGTGTCGATCATCGCGTCCATTCACCGGTCGATGGAATCGGATCGCCAGGATCTGCTGGAGGCGCGAGCAGACCGACAGGCTGCGTTCGATGCGGGCGAACGTCCCGGCTTTCTCTCCGACGACGAACACCCGGAGGCGAGAGGGGACTGGCAGGTTGCCCCGCTCCCGGATGATCTGCTTCAGCGGCGCGTTGAGATCACCGGGCCGGTCAACAATGCGAAAATGGTCATCAACATGCTGAGTCGGAACGACGACGGCGAGATGGCCGACGCGGCGATGCTGGATTTCGAGGACTCGATGAAGCCGGCGTGGGATAATGTTCTGGCCGGCCTGCGAAACGTGAAGGAGGCGGCCGACGGCACGCTGACCTATTCCCGGCCGGCCGCCAAGGGTCGCCCGGCGAAGGACTACAGCCTCGATCCGGCCGACATGCCGCTTCTCATGGTCCGTATTCGCGGTCTCCACCTCGACGAATCGAACCTGCGCGTCGACGGGACCCCCGTTTCGGGCGCATTGCTGGATCTGGCGGCGGTGGCGTACCACACGGCGCGGACGCTGATCGATGAGGGCAAAACGCCGAAGTACTACGTTCCGAAAGTCGAACACTACCTCGAGGCACGCTGGTTCAACCGGCTTTTCGAAGCAGTACAGGATGCGCTCAACATTCCGCGTACGACGTTTAAGGCGACGTTCTTGATCGAAACGCTGACCGCCGCCTTTCAGATGGAAGAGATCCTCTACGAGTATCGGGATCACGCGGCCGGTCTCAACGGGGGACGATGGGACAAGATCTTCAGCGACATCAAGGTCCTGAAGGAGCATGATGACCGCGTCCTGGCCGATCGCAACTGGATCAACATTCAGCGGCCATGGATGGAGATGTACGTGAAACAGCTGATCCGCGTGTGCCACAAGCACAACGCATTCGGGATGGGCGGCATGGCTCCACAGACGCCCGGTAAAACGGAAGAGCTTCGCGAGAAACAGGTCGCCGGCGTCGTCGCGGACAAAGAATTTGAGGCGTCAATCGGGCACGACGGCTGCTGGGTTTCCCACCCGTATTTCATTGGCCCGGCGATGCAGCCGTTCAAGGAGAAGCTAGCCGCGGATGGCAAGAAGAATCAGCGCGACGTGATCCCTGACATCCCGGCACAGCCGGACTTGCTCCCGAAAGGTGGCGTCGGCCCGAAGACGCTCGAGGGCATCCGGGTCAACGTGCGCGTTTCCATTGGCTACATGAAAGGATGGAACTCAGACATCGGCGCTGTGGCCTGGGATAACCGGATGGAGGATCTCGCCACGTTCGAGATCTCGCGTGCTCAGATCTGGCAGTGGCTGCGTCACGGCGTGACCCTGGACGACGGCACCGCCGTCACGAAGGACCTGATCGCCCGCATTTTCAACGAGGAACTGGAGAAGATCGAGGATGAGGCGCGTGAGTTTTTCGCCACCTACGGCGACGAGGCCGTCAAGACGCACGTGAAGCGGTTCCGCAAAGCAGCAGAGGATGCAGAACGCATCTTCACGGAGGACGAGATGCGACCGTTCCTGGCGTGCAAGTCCGAGCTTTACGGCGTGGACGACCACAAGCAATTCCTGCTGAAGCACTCCGGCTGCTGATCATCGACTGGCAGCCACCCCAGCGTCCCACAGCGTCCGGACCGAGGCGATCGTGGGACCTACCCGAGCAGCTCGGTCCCAACCATAACGACAGGGCATACGATGGACGTAAAACCGAACGGCACTCCAACCACGGAAGAACAAATCGCCGACCTTGAAGCCATGTGGGCAGACGACCCGCGGTGGCAGGGGATCGAGCGTCCGTATTCAGCCGCCGATGTGGTCCGCCTGCGCGGGTCTTTCCAGGTCGAACATACGCTCGCAGAAATGGGAGCCGCACGGCTGTGGCACCTGCTGCACGACGAGGACTACGTCAACGCGTTGGGCGCGCTGACGGGCAACCAGGCCATGCAGCAGGTGAAGGCCGGGCTGAAGGCCATCTACCTGAGCGGCTGGCAGGTTGCGGCGGACGCCAACCTGAGCCGGCAAATGTATCCGGACCAGAGCCTGTATGCATCGAACAGCGTTCCGGACGTCATTCGCCGCATCAACAACACGCTCAAGCGCGCCGACGAACTCCACCACGCGGAGGGAGACGACTCGGTCTACTGGATGGCGCCGATCGTTGCAGACGCAGAAGCAGGACACGGCGGCGTCCTCCATGCGTTCGAATTGATGAAGTCGATGATCGAAGCGGGGGCGGCAGGGGTTCACTTCGAAGATCAGCTTGCGGCGGAGAAGAAGTGCGGCCACCTGGGTGGAAAGGTGCTTGTGCCGACGCAGCAATTCGAGCAGGTTCTGATTGCCGCACGACTGGCGGCGGACGTGATGGGGGTGCCGACCCTCGTGATTGCGAGAACCGATGCGGACAGCGCCCAGCTTCTGACGAGCGACGTAGACGCCCGCGACCGGCCGTTTATCAAGGACGAAGAGCGCACGAGCGAGGGCTTCTATCGCGTAAACGCGGGTCTCGAACTCGCCATCAACCGGAGCCTCAGCTACGCCCCGTACGCGGACCTGCTGTGGTTCGAGACGTCGACGCCCGACCTTCAGGAAGCGCGGGAGTTCGCGGAGGCAATCCACAAGGAGTATCCGGACAAGATGCTCGCGTACAACTGCTCACCGTCCTTCAACTGGCGCGCGCATCTGAACGATGATGAGATCGCGGCTTTCCAGCGGGAG
Source organism: Longibacter sp. (assembly GCF_051155795.1). NCBI lineage: Bacteria > Pseudomonadati > Rhodothermota > Rhodothermia > Rhodothermales > Salisaetaceae > Longibacter > Longibacter sp. The sequence goes on along the minus strand of NZ_DAXETW010000086.1, from coordinate 83,979 downwards.
ATCGGGGCGATGGGGTACAAGTTCCAGTTCGTCACGCTCGCCGGATTCCATGCGCTGAACTTCAGCATGTTCAATCTCGCAGAGGGTTACCGCGATCGCGGGATGGCGGCCTACTCCGAATTGCAGCAGGCCGAGTTCGACGCCGAAGAGCGCGGTTACACCGCGACGAAGCACCAGCGCGAAGTCGGCACCGGGTACTTCGACGAGGTGAAGAACGTGATTACGGACGGTACCGCGTCGACGGGGGCCATGGAAGGATCGACGGAGTCCGCTCAATTCGCGTGACCGATTCGAACGAAGCGTCCAGCAACCGTTGGATGCCGCGTTCAGACAACAGGAGAGGGGCGTTGGGAGTCATCCCGGCGCCCCTTTCGCTATGTCGTCTCTCTGGCCGGCCCGGCCGCCGGCGTGCGTCTGTTACCTTCTCTGTGGGATAGGCGGCTTTTTCCTGTAGAACAAACAGGCGTTCATTCGTCCCGCTTGGAGTGTCTCCAGCGTGGCACGCACGAAACGTCGCCTCCGCCTCGAAGAAGCTACAGGGTCATGCTGGCATCCACGCGTTTCGCCTGGCTTGTTGTTGCCGTTGGCCTGATCTGGTGCGCCGATCCACTGATCAGTGTCGCGCAGGGTCGGGGGGGCACGTCCGGTCGCCCCGGTGCGGCAGAATGGTGGGCCCCTCGTCCATATGCACAGGAGGGGTACGCCCCGCGCCGCGCCGTCCGCAAAGATGCACCACCGTTTTGCCGCAACCGCCAGGGCCACCCCGTCCACGGCTGGCGCTGGTGTGTTGAGAAAGGCTTCGTTCGCCCGGAGGCACGGCACGCCTGGCGCCCGTACCGGCCGAGTCAGATCGTCGTAGTAAATCGGCGGCCGCGTCAGGTTGTGCGGTCACGCGTCGAGTTTCGCGCCGGGATCATGATCGACCTGCTCGGGCGCGAGCTCTACAGGAACATACGTGGATGGGGGGACCGGTCCGGCTATCACGGCGACCCGGTTGCGCGCTGGGTCCCGTTCGGTGCGCGTGGATGGGTAATGCAGGTGAGTCAGGACGGATTTCCCCTGGCGGAACTGATCGATCGGGATGGCGATCGGCGGATCGATGATGTGTGGGTCTATGAGCCGGAGCGACTGCATCGGGACCGATACCGGGATCGGCGCTACGATGACGATCGCGACGACTGGGAGGAAGACCGGTGGGAGCGTCGCCGGGACCGATGAGACGAGCGTAACGAAAAAACGGTATGAGGACAACTACGACGACGACAGTCGCTGGCGGCGGACGGACCCACGGTGCACTCTGCCAGCTCACCCTGCGGGTCGACAACCGCTAATGGAGAAGATCCGCGAGCAGAATGAGCGGGATACCGAACGAGCCGAGGAGGAGGGCCGTCAGGCACCAGGCGGCGTAGGGCGTCAGCCGGCCACGCCACCAGAGCGTCCAGCGTAACTGGAGCATGGGCCAGTTGGCGACATGGCAGAAGAGAAACAGTAGCGCGAAGAGAATCGCCTCGCTCTCTGCCGAGACGGCAAAGATCTTGATGATCGGCACGCTGATGATAAACAGGCCGATGAAGCCGGTGGAGAGCATCAGCGGGCCGATGTGATCTTGAAACAGGTCGCCGGCACTGATGGGAGGGGGCATGCGTCAGCGGGAGATAACGGTAGGACCGGTGCACCGGGCCTCGTGAAAGAGGTAGAGTGCTTACGATGCAGGGCGGGTACAGGTTGCTCAGAAGCTCGACCGCTGCGGAAGCCGTGTGGAGACCGTTTCAATCTGGTGCAGGGCTTGATCCGCACCTGACGTCGGTCCATATTGTAGTGCCGTCGCCACCGGTTTGCTCCGGGTCGGCGTGCCCCCACCACCCGTTTCATCGCCTGCTTCGTCACGTGACTTCCGTACTCAGACGTCCGTTTGCACCGCACAAGCCGTATGTTGTCCTTCTTCTCGCCGCTCTCCTGGTCGTTTCAGCCGGGTGTTCCGGAACGCCGGCGACCCGTGACTACGACACTCGATCCGACGTGTCGGCAGAAGTGGAGCGCCTCGAAGATGAAAACGAGGCCCTGCGCCAGGACCTGATCGACGCCCGGCGACGGGCGAATTCCGGTGTGATGCGCCGCGGCGAAACGATCGAAGTCCTTTCGACGGACCTTTACTTCGAGAGTGGAAGTGCTCAATTGACGTCTGAAGGCGTCGAAAAGCTGAAAAGCGTGGCCGGCACGCTCAACCGCGAGTACCCGGATCGGATTGTGCGGGTGGAAGGCTACACCGACGATCAGCCCATCGGCGATAAACTGAAATCGAAGTTTCCGAGCAACTGGGAGTTATCGACCGGTCGGGCCGCCGCTGTCGTCCGCCACCTTCAGTGGACCCACGACATCTCGCCGGAACGATTCGAGGTCGTCGGGTTCGGTCCGTATCAGCCCATCGCCACGAACGAAACCGCCGACGGTCGACGGGAGAACCGCCGCGTGCGGATCGCGGTACTGCCCGGCAGCGAACCCGACGCGATCGGCTCCGACCGGTCGCTGGACAGACCGTCCGGGTCGCCGGGCCGACCGGGAGCACGGAAGGGGTTTTAAACGATCTCTTTGAGTATCTCCGGCACCGGAGAGATGCTTTTCTACGCCGTGTCCCATTCCCCGTGTGCCACGTCGCGAGCGGCATGTGCCGTGATTTCGATCATCGGACCGAGCGCGGCAAAGCGTTCGTCCTGAGTCTGTCCGCGCTCATACCGGATATAGATCTGCGCGACGATCACCGCGAGCCGAAACAGCCCAAGTGCGTGGTAGAATCGGATGTCGCCGACGTCCCGCCCGCTGCGATCTGCGTACCGGGAAACGATTGACTGTCGTGAGGGAAAGCGGTTGTCGACCGGCATGGTCGCAAACTGTTGAAACGGTGCAGGATCGGACGGCTGCACCCAGTAGGTGAGGAGGGAACCGAGGTCGCTCAACGGGTCGCCGAGAGTGCACATGTCCCAGTCGAAGACGGCAACCGGCGTTCCTGGGTCGCCGGTATTGAGCATGAGGTTGTCGAGCTTGTAGTCGTTGTGAACGAGCGACGTCGCACCTTCTTCTGGGCGGTGACCCAATAGCCACTCGTAAACGTCCGTCATCGCGGCGACGTCCTCGGTTTTTGCTGCTTCCCAGCGCCGGTACCAGCCCTCGATCTGACGCTCGATGAATCCCTCCGGGCGTCCGAGCTCGCCAAGGCCGACCGCCTCGTAGTCGACGGCATGCAGGTCAGCCAGGGCGTCGATGAGGGCCTCTGCCATCTGCTGCGGTGCGTCCGAGATGTCCCGGAAGGCGTCAGGCATGGTTTCCCGCACCACGACGCCGTGCCGGCGTTCCATCACGAAGAAGTCTGCGCCGATGAGCGATGCGTCCCCGCAATAAACAAACGCTTCGGGAGCAAGTGAAAACGCCTGATGAAGGCGGGACAGGACCGTGTACTCGCGTTCCATGTCGTGTGCCTTGTCGGCGACCGGTCCGAGCGGCGGCCGTCGGAGAACGTACTCCGCCTTGCCGTAATCGAGAAGGTAGGTCAGGTTGGCTTTTCCGCCCCCGAATTGTCGTACCTCCGGTGTGCCGGACGCGCCTGGGAGCCGCGGCTCCAGAAAATCTGCCACGGCGGTCACGTCGAACGACTCGTCCTCGCGGACGTCGATAATCTGCTCGGATGGATCGGGCACGGGGACTCATGGGATCGATGAGGAGATCTGCGAGGGCAAAGCCATGATAGGGCACGTAGCTCAAAGTGCCAATCGCGCGCCGGGGGAACGGTGCGCGCAATGCCAGAGATATCCGGTGCACTCAAACCGCGGTGGTTCCATACAGAAACCGCTCAGCCGGATCACATGCTGCAGGCCCTGGAGCCCGCAACATGGTCGGATGAGCGGTTTCACGATCGTGTCCTCAAGATGACGCTTCAGCTGCCGGGAACCAGCACAACCCGGAATCGAGCGTCGTTATTCATCATGCGCTCGTAGGCTGCGTCTGCGTCCGTCAGCGGGAACGTCTCGATCAACGGGGCCACATCGTTCAGAGCGCTAAAGTCCAGCGTATCCTCTGAATCATCCGCCGATCCGGAAGGCCATCCCTGAACGGATTTCCTTCCCATAATAAGCTGCATCGGCGAGATCTCGATCGGTTCGGCGGTAGCGGCCACGATCATGAGTTTGCCGTCGCGGGCGAGTCCGTTTGCAACCGCTGTGATCGCAGCGGAGCTTGGCGCCGTGGCCAGGATGACGTTTGCGCCACCGAGCGCTTGCAACTTCTCGGATGGGTCCCCATCCGTCGCATCGATAAAGTGATCCGCTCCCAGCTCGTAGGCCAGATCCTCTTTGTCGGTGCCACGAGACAGGGCGATTACCTCGCAGCCGAACGATGCGGCGTACTGAATGCCGAGGTGTCCGAGTCCGCCGACGCCCTGAACAGCCACGCGGTCGCCGGGCGTCAGGCCGCTGTTGCGGAGCGCGTTAAATGTGGTGATGCCGGCGCAGAGGAGTGGGGCTGCCTCGTCGAAGTCGAGATCATCCGGCATACGGGCGACCGCCTCTGCCGGGGCGCACATATATTCCGCGTACCCGCCGTCAAAGGAAATACCGGTCACTTTGCCGTTCTCACAATTCACAAAGTCGCCGTCGCGACACGCGGGACAGGTGAAGTCATGCCCACCGTGCCAGCCGACACCGACGCGGTCGCCTTCGCCCCACATTTCGACGCGATCGCCGACGGCATCGACGATCCCGGTCACCTCGTGGCCGGGGACGCGCGGGTACTCGATGCCGGGGAATGCACCTTCCTTCACGAAGGCATCGCTGTGGCAGATGCCACAGGCTCTTACCGCAATGCGAACTTCTCCGGGGCCCGGTTCCGGGATGTCGAGATCGACGACATTGAAGTCTCCACCTGCTTCCTGGACCTGCACAGCTTTCATGGTAGCCATAAACGGATCTGTTGTCTGGTGGTGAGAGATCGTGCTTCGCCAGAACCCTCAACCACACCGGTACCATTGCGGTCCGCCAGGGGGGACTTTGTTTCGTTTTCCTCTCATCACCCCGTTGCAGAAGAATGTGCGGCCTGAGGAAAGCTGCAGGATCAGGGTGCGGCAGGATCAGGGTGCGGTATCCGGTATGCGCAGACACGCTGACTACGGAAAGAGGCGGCGCTGCCACATATGGATCAAACGTCAGCGGGCCCTGTCGGCCGGGAATAGAAAGGCGTCACGGCCGATCCCCTAGGAGAGAAAGAGGTACGGCTTCCATGTGTCGTCGACGCTCCCGACGAAATCCCGGATGAACATGACATAGCTGGGCCGGAACGGCTCTCGGTCAAGCTCCATGCCCACTTCGTCCGGCGTGCGGTCGCCCTTTGCGTTATTGCAGGAGACGCAGGCCGTGACCAGGTTCTCCCAGGTATCACGACCTCCGCGAGACTTGGGCAGAACGTGATCGATCGTCAAATCGTCGCGGGACCCACAGTACTGGCACGTGTTCTGGTCCCGTTTGATGATATTTTTCCGGGACAGCATCACGCGCTTGTAGGGCACGCTCGCGTACTGCTTCAGGCGGACAATACTGGGCCAGGGAAAACGCAGACTGGGCGACCGGATGTACTCATCCGGCACCGACTCGACCAGATGCACCTTCTGGAGATGCATCAGGATGATGGCCCGCTGCACGCTACAGACCGTAAGTGCGCTATAGTCCTGATTTAGAACAAGTACGTGACCGCTCATGGTCGATGGCCCTCTGCCTGCCTCGTAAGACGACGTTTCGAACGAAGTAGAACCGGCTTGAGGTCGCGTCGCGGTCGCGTAGCGTTGCATAGGCAAATGGTTCTGAAGGGGATGTCCTCTCCCGGAAAACCGGGGACTGTGATCAGTCGACGTGGGGACAAACGAGAGAACCGCCGCGTGGGCGCTTCTCTGTCAGCTATCTCCCATATCTAAACTTTCATCTTTTGTTTCCTGAATCTCCCCGGCATCGCTCCGCGACGCGGCTCTTTACGGTCCAATAACGAGCTCGGCTGCGTTGCAGCTCCGCGGGCACGCTCGCCGCCGACCCGGTTGTCCCATGATCCATAGGTGACCGCGTCGTCATCCATAGATCGAGCGGAGTCGGTGGAAACGAGCACTTGGTAGCGAAGATGTGGCCGTACCTTACGATTGGTGCGGCCTGCGTGCTGTGCCCCCCTTGATCTCAGGCGCTTTACCCCAGGCTTTCATGCGATGAGCACTCTCTCTCTCCCTCCGGGCCTGCGTGTCTTTCGAGGCATCATCCGGAGCTTTTTGATTCTTTCCATTCTGGTCTGCACCGGCGCGCCGGCGCTCTCGCCGGCCACCGCGCAGGCAGACGGTCGTCTTGTGGTGGACTCCGTGCAGGTCGAGCCGTTCGCGCCATGGTCAGACATCTGCCCGTCCCGTACCGGCTCGGATGCAACGCTCATCTTTCCCCACACCGCCGACGTGGCCGCCGTTGGAATGCCGGTGCAGCCCGGCGACGAACTCGCCGTCTTTACCCCGTCCGGCCAATGCGCGGGACACATGACCTGGACCGGGGACTCCGTTGCACTCACGGTATGGGGCGACGACCCGATGACCGACGAGGTTGACGGGATGAAACCGGGACAGAACATGCACTTCCGGATTCGGCGGTCGGAAACGTCCGTAGAATACACGCAAGAACAGGCATCGGTGACGGTGTCGTTTGCAGATCACGAACCGTACCTCACCCACACCGCCGTGTTCGTGCCGGATGGCATCTATATCATCCGCTCTCTAACAATCGGCACGCTCGAGCACGCCGAAGCATCAGAGAAGTGACGTCGTTTGCGACGGCTTCACGTCAAATCATCGGATGCAACAGATCCTGGCCGGGGACAGAACGTTACGCGTAGTGTTCTTGTCTGACAATAACGTCTCCGTCCCGTGACTCGACTCGTCGCACGCGGTGCCTGGATCGTCCCCCTGTTCTTTCTCGTGGTCGCTCTGCATCAGGGGAAAACCACCGTTGACCTGCAGGCGACTCTCGACCAGGGAAAGCCCGCTACAGCCGAAATCCTTGAGGTGCACGAGGAGAATCGAGTCGATGTCACCTTCGACTGGGTCTCACTTCGTGTGCCCTTGGAGGATGGTAGCGTCATCACAAAGGACAAGCTGGCCCTTCCTCACTCGTTGATTCCGCTTGTTAGCGACAAGGAGACCGTCGAGGTGCGCGTCAACCCCGGGGCGAGTCAGGACGTCGTGATCACATCGATCGTCAGTACGCAGTGGCGCATCGCAGCGATGAACGCCGCGATCGCGTTCGTTGCCGCCCTCCTGTTCGCCGGCGGTGTGTTCTACTGGAATCGCAGCCTGAGCCGGGTCGGTGATCCTGCTCAGCGCGGCGTCGACGAGCCGGACCCGGATCACCCCGCACGAAAGGTGGCCTGGTAACCGGCGCAAACAAGCAGGTTACGTCGTATCGGCACGAGAATGTATCGGCACGACAAACGCCCGGCGGACAAACCGACCGGGCGTTCTCCGTTGTGTGACAACCTAACGGATGCGACGGTGATCATCCGGTGGCGGTGAGCGCCGAGAGACCGGCTATCCGGTTGTCCCTTGTGTCGACTCTGCATGCTGAAAGGTGATCGGAAGGGTCATCTCCACAGGCACGGCCTTTCCGTTCTGTCGACCAGGCGTGAAATCGGTCGCCCGCACGACACGGAGCGCTTCGTCGTCCAGCAGGTCGTGGACGCCCTGCGCAATGGTCGCTTCCTGAACGTTTCCGTTCGCATCCACGACGAACTGCACCAGCACGCGGCCTTCGACACCGGCTTCGTACGCAGACTCCGGATACTGCATCGCTTCCTGGACGGCCTGTAACCCACCGACGATTTTCGGATACGCATCGACGGCCGAGGGCGGTGACGCCGGCTTGTCGCTGGAGGAGGAGGTCGTGACAGGGTTTTCGGCATCGGTTGACGGAGACCCTGAAGGCGCATCCGTACAGGCAACGATGCCTATGGTCAGCAGCGACAGCACACCGATGCTGAGGGTTCGAATGATAGCAGAAGACGGGGAGGGGCGGCTGAACGTCATGGCTTGCAGGCGTTCCTGGAGAGTAGATGCTGATTGGCTGAGGGCAACGGAGTGGATCGGTCGGGATCGCGTGGCGACGTCGCGAAGCAGGCGCGCATACGTACCGCGTCTGCAGGAGAGCGTGCTCAGTACCCGGGCATCGCAGGCCGTCTCGCGGTCGAAAACGATTGATCGTGCGAGACGACGGATAAGTGGGTGTAGTGCCCCGACGGCGACGACCCATCGTTCGACGATGGCACTCACGTCGTCGTACCGCTGAAGATGAACCAGCTCATGGGCGAGGGCCATCCGAAGCCGGTCCTGGCTAATCTGTTCATCCGCGTTCTGGGCCATCCACGTGGGGAGAACAATGTGCGGCGGACGGCCGGGGACGAGCATGGGAACGTCGGTGCTCGAGATCCGCAGGAGTGCCGGGCGCGTGAGCCCGAGATTCGACCGGAGGTTCCGCTCGATCCGGTGCACGTGATCACTTGCATCCTGGTGTGTTTGGCGGCGGAGCCCGCATAGCTTTCGTGTGTGGACGGCCAGCCGAACGACGCCGGCGATCCCGCATAGCAGGGCTATGATTGTGAGAAGGCCGAGCGCATGCGTCCAGTCGATGGCCGAGCCTGTTCCACCGGCGACATCCACGGTCGGCAACGACAAGACGCTGGTCCCGAGTCGAGACGCAACATCGTGCACCGGAGCGCTTGAAACGGGCAGATGCAGGACGAGGCCCGCGATGAGGCTGATCGGGAGCGCGAACAGGAGCGCCTGTCGAACGCGATACCGAACAAGGGGAGACGGGCGGATACCGCGAAGAAGGCCGTCGATGAGCATTGCGCCCACTGTCCAAATACCCACCGGGATCCAGAGGGCGTGTGCTGTTGCGCGGCCGATGTCGTGAAGAACTTCAAGCATCGTCATCATGAGAGCCTGATCGACTGGACGTAGAGTCGGCGTTTTCCTCGATACCCGGACCGCGATCTGCTGCGTCCTGCGCGTCAAGCTGCGCGAGGATGTCCCGAATCGACGCTTGCTCGTCTTCGTCTAGCTTCTCTCGCTGGATCAGCGTCTGAAGGAGCGCGGAAGGGGAGCCGTGAAAAACCTTGTCCATCAGGCGATGCAACAGCGTATGTTGTACGTCTTCTTGTGGCACGGCGGCCGAGTAGACGTACGAGCGGCCGTCCTTCCGGTACTGCAGGTATCCTTTCTCCGACAGTTTCTTGAGAACGGTCATGACCGTCGTATACGCGATGTCCCGATCCCGGAGGATTCGCTCTCGCACATCGGAGACCGTCGCTTCGCCGAGATCCCACACGTGATGGAGAACTTCCATCTCCGTCTCGCCGAGAGATGTGAGTGACTTCTTTCGCATGTGGATGTCGTGTTAGCCTGAATTACTCCTTCTATAGTACTACTCATGTAGTACTTTGTCAAGCAGGCGTTGATGTCGGGTGGGAGAGGTGGTGGTCAGGCACAGGGGGTAGACCGCTATCCCCGCCCTTCGTCGTACCGGTACAGGTGGGCGACGGACGCCGGGGACGTGCCGGCGACGTAGTGCAACCAGAGGCGGAGGTTATGGAGTTGCTGCCGGAGCGCCCCGTTTCGCTGGAACCGGCGGGCGGATGTCGTGACGGTGGCGGACAGGTGGGCGAAGCCCCCATGGTTGGCGAGCCGTGTGGCCATTTCAAGGTCTTCGAACACCGGCCATTTCGGGAAGCCGCCGACCGCGTCGAAGGCCTCCCGCGTCGTAAAGAGACCCCGGTCTCCGAAGCACAGCTTCATCCACGGTATGCGTGTGCAGGCTGCGAAAAACCGAAGCGCAGGCGTGGAGGGCTGGAACTGGAGCCGAAACGTTCCCGCACAGACGCTTCCGGACCGGATCGCCCGGCGAGCCGAGGCGAGGGCAGGTTTCGACAACAGCGTGTCCGCGTGGAGAAACAGCAGGATGTCGCCGGTAGCGGCGTCCGCGCCCGCATTCATCTGGTGAGCGCGTCCACGGTCGGCTCGGAGCACCTGCGCGCGTCGCGCTGCGATGGCACGCGTCTCGTCCGTCGAGCCGCCGTCCACCACGATGATCTCATGACAGGGCCCACTCGTACGAACGGAATCGATCGTGGACCGGATGTGCTCGGCCTCGTTCAGTGTCGGAATGATGACGGACAGGTTCACCAGATCATTTGCTTCATGCAGAAGACGGATCCGCCTGACTTCAGAAACTCGCTGGTGTCGAGCTCTACCGGATGGAAGCCGGCATCAGCCAGCCGTCCGACCGTCTCGGTGCATCCTTCCTGGATAAAGACATGGTCGCCGTCGGGGCAGTGCGCATTACAGGCGAACTGATGTCTCGACTCGCCCTCGGGCGCCTCAACGACCGTGTCGAAGAACCGGTGGATCAGGCGAAGGGCCTCGTCATCGAACGCATCGGGAAAGATGAGTACGCTGTCGGTGTTGAGCGCCGAGAAGCACGTGTCCAGATGATAGAACTCCGGATCCGACAGGGACAGCGCGATGACTCGCACGTCGATCAGCTCCGCGAGTGCTTCATACGTTTCACGATCTGTTCGGAAGCCGTAGCCGCCCCATAGTAGGCGGCGCCCCGGATGCCAGATGGCGTCTCCCATTCCCTCAAAGTCGATGTCGATCTCTTCCGGAAGGGACTGCACGTCATACCCGATTGCATCGAAAAAGGCCGCGTAGTGCGGTACCTCGTTTTGGCGCTCCGGTGCGTGCATGCGGCTGAGCACGATGCCGTTGCGCCCGTCGGTCGTTTTGTAGGGGAGCGTTTGGTTCGCGCAGAATACCATGTCCGGAAGACCCGCCTCGCCGTCGACGATAAGCGGTTCGACGTCCACGGCCGAGTAGGCCGCCCGGAGTGCTTTCCACTGCTGCATCGCGACCGGCTGATTCACGCCACCAATGTTGCCGCTCATGTGTGGGTTGATGACGTACTCCACGTCGAAGTAGTCGGGCGAGGTCAGCACAACCCGGCGGGGACGTTCAAGCGACGCGCAATCATCGAGCGAAAAGTCAATCGAGTCAAGGTTGGTGTATACCATGCAGGGGTAAGGACTGATCAGAAGTCGTCTGAGTGCACTGGTGAAGCGATGACGCCGCCGCTGATACGGGGCGTTGCACGCCGATCCGGCGACCGGAAACATGTTTTCAACATAGGCGATCGCGGTCGCAAAATAAATCGAATGTATTGCCGAACGTCATGATCGAAGCGTTAGAATGGCATAATTGGCTATTCAGTGTTACGTTTGGGGAAGGAAGCGCGTCTTCATTGTTGAGAGAATCCTGGATAGAACGCACGTTCACCTGGATTTCCCTGTGACAGTAGTCCGTCGTCGACGCCTTTCCGGGCAGGCATCAGCCTGGTGTGGCTACCCGGCGTCGCCTGTTGTCCTCCCATTCATTTCCCTCCTTCTGCCATGATACATTCACTTCTTTCTCTTTCGTACGTGTCTCGACGAGCCGTCGTCGCCGTATTGCTCGTTTCGGTCGCGTTCACAGCCCGACCGCAGGATGCCACCGCGCAGCGGTGGCTTCAGACGACGCAGGTTGTCGCGCCGGTACAGGCCGAGTCTGCGACGCGCGCGCTACTCGACACGCTCGTCAATGTGATCGACCGGTCCGACTCGCTCGTGGTGAAGCGGTCTCCGGAAGCACCGACGCAGATGCCGGTGCAAGAGCTTCGCGACATGTTGATCGAGACGGAGGGGATCGGCCTCTCAAGCGCGAATAATGTCTTCATCGACTACCGCTTTGAAGTCGACCGGGACGGGTTCAGAGAGTCGGTGACCGATCTGTACTTCATTTACCGGCCGCCGGGAGCGGGGGAGGAAGACATTCCCATCATGTATCTGAGCGCGCGCCACGACTGGGTGCGGGAGGTCTTGCAAGAGAAGGGCACCAAAATGATAACGAACGAAGCGGCCATCCAGCCTTTCGCCGATCAGATCGCGTTCGCGAAAATCACGCGCGGCCAGGAGGTGCAGGTCGTGGAGGTCGGCAATCGCACGATTCGCGAAGGGTTTCGCACGAAAGAGCGCAACCTGATCGAGCGAATCATGCGACTGTCGTATTCATCCCGGTAAAGCGCCGCCGGTAAGCTTGCACGGTATGCGCCCGCTCGCGCGAGCGGGACCCGGATTCGGTAAACGAAACGACGCCTGCTCTCCAGCACCGGGGGCAGGCGTCGCTATTTGAGTCCGAGGTTCTCGAGGTGCCTGGCGGTTACAGTGCGGACGTCGCCGGCTGCGGGTTGAACCGTTTATCGATGACGGATGCGGGGATCTGGCCCGTGACGGTCACGTCCGTGTCGCGGCTGTTGACCTTCACGCTCTGGAGCACGTCCTGCAACTCCGGTTCCTCGCTGACCTGCCGCTTGGAGAGCCCGACCAGGCCGCGCATCACATCGGCAAGGTCGCTGGCAGTCTCCGCGTCCCCGGCTTTCACCAGCATCCGTGCGTCCAGGCTTCCGTCGTTCTGGAACGTAAACGAGGCGGTGCCGGCCTGGGCGATGGAGGTGATTTTCTGGACGCGGTCGGGCCCGTTGGATCTCATTTCTTCAGGGATCGACATGAGCGCCGCCCACATGCTCTGCCCGCGGGCCGCTTCACGCAGCAGGGCGACTTTGTCGGTGGATTCCGACAGGGAACCGGTTGCATCCCCATCCACACGACCAAGTGCGGCCTCTACCTCGGCGCGTTCACCGATGAGAACAAGCGACTCATTCGCCACGACGGCCGCGAAGGACGGGTCTCGTTCGTTCATCGTGATCGCCGGGCGACCGTTCAGTTCGATCAGCCGGGCTCGAAGCGAATCCGCCGCGGCCTCGGAACGGAGGTGGTCATTGATCGCTTCGGTGTCGAACGAGCCGTAGACGAGAAACAGCGGCTTGCGCGGTTCGGTGGCCAGGCCTCCGCCGGCGTAAACGCGCCGTACATCCGCTTCGAGGTCGATGTTCATGGCATCGAGGTGCGCCCTTGCCTCCGGAGACTGCTCAAGGTCTGGCAGCATCTTATCGAAGACGGCCTGCGCCGCGGGCGAATGATCCCGGGCATGCACTAGGTCCACCATCGCGACCATATCGCTGGACGCCGGGAGGAGGCTCGTCGCCTGTTCGGTGGCGTCCGTGAGGGGTGGCGCGTCCTCGCTCCCGCACCCGGTGACCAGAAGCAGGAGGGCCAGGAGGGGCACCACCAGAAGCGAGAGAGGGAAACGGAAGTAGCAGTCGGAGCGCGTCATCGTATGGCGATGGGTCGTCGGAGAGGGAAGCGGTGTTGGCATCCGGGGCGGAGATTCGTCCGGCCCTGTGTCGTCCTGCATCACGTTTGCGAAAGTAGGAGTGTTACGCAAGGCGCAGTTGGTCGAGCGGTACTAAAAATCGCGTCTATAGAATTTGATGCCGCCGATGATGTAGCACGCGGCGCCGAAGAGGATGGAGGACAGGAATGGATACCAGTCGGCGACCGGCTCGCCCTGCGATAGCTTCGACACGATGGTTGTGACCTCGGTGAAGTTCGGGAGCGTGTGGTAAAGCGTCAGAAAGACCGCTTTGCTGACGAATCCAAGTTGTTCGGTGATCTGCGTCACCGCCGCGAGTCCGAGGGAAGCGACGATTAAGCCATAGGTAACGATCAGGGATAACGCCGTGCTCCGGGTAAAGCTGCCGATCGCGACGATCACGCCATACATTACGCCGAACATCGACAAGACGATCGGGATGGAAAGCAGGAACCGGGCGTTCCACACTTCTGCTTTCAGCGACATGATGAGCCAGATGCCGCCGAGCAGGTACACGCACAGCCCGAGCATCGTGAGCCAGACGCCGCCGACGTGGCCGGTCAGGAGCCGCGTCCGACTGATTGGCTTGGAGAGAAGCAGGTCGATGTGGCCCTTGGTGAGCAGGGTGGTGAAAATCGGTCCGGAGGCGAACAGGGCCAGCAGGATTCCGAGCCAGTACGCCGCGCCGGCCACGATACTTTGAACGGCGAAAACGAGATTTTCCAGGTCGATGCCGCCGGTTGCTTCCGCGCCAAAGATGCGCGCGCTCGCCAGCGTGCCGTCGACGACGTCCAGGTTTAGTGCGAACGTGACGATCAGGAGGACGAGCGAGCTGATCAGAAAAAGTCCCCAGATCACTTTCTTGGCGCGGAGTTCGCGCACCGTGAGTTGGAGCATGCCGAGAAAGGGAAGCACAGGTCGGAGGTTGGGTCGGGCGAAAAAGGGCGGTGGAGGAGGCGCGGCGTCCGTCAGGCGGACACGGTGTCCTTCGGGTTGACCACGTCGATGAAGTAGTCTTCGAGCGTCTGTCGCACCGGAGTGATTTCGTCGATCTCGACGCCGTCGCGTCGAAGACGGTCGATGACGGTGTTCAGTCCGGTGCGATCCTCCGGCCGAACCCGATAGCGCCGGAGGCCGGGGGCGCCGGCGGACCCGTTTGTCCGTTTGCCGTCGGGCGTCGTCGAGGCGTCTGCAGCCTCGAGGATGTCTTGAAGTGCAGTTCGTGTGTCGTCCGGGATCGGGGTGCAGCTCAGCGCATAGGTCCGATCCGCAGTAGTCAGGCTCTCGATGCTGCCCGTCCGAACGAGCTTACCGTCGTTTAAGATGGCGATCTCGGTGCACACTTTTTCTACCTCGGAGAGCAGGTGGGAATTGATGAGCACCGTTTTTCCTTCCTCTTTCAGCTCGACGAGGATATCGCGAATCTCCCGTCGACCGACGGGGTCCACGCCGTCCGTCGGTTCGTCCAGGATGAGCAGGTCCGGCTCGTTCAAGAGGGCCTGAGCCAACCCGGCGCGTTGCAGCATCCCCTTGGAAAAACCGCTGAGCTTCTGATCGGTCGCGTGCGAAAGACCGACACGCTCGAGCAGCTGCGGAATGCGACGGCTGCGGTCCTCGTCTGATACGCCAGCCATCTGGCCGTAGATTTCGAGCATCTGCGGAGCGGTCAGAAAATCCGGAAATTCGTGCTTTTCCGGAAGGTATCCGACACGCTCCCTCGCCGTGGGGTCGCCCGGCGCATGACCGAAGAGGCGCGCCTTGCCGCCCGTTGCCCGTGCGACGCCGAGCAGGATCTTAACCATGGTCGTCTTTCCCGCGCCGTTGGGCCCGAGAAGCCCGAAGACCGACCCGGAGGGAACCTCCATCGAGACGCCGTCGAGGGCGCGAACCCGATGCGGCCGAAGAACGCCGCTCCGATAGGTCTTTTCCAGTGAAGCGATCGAAATGACAGGCGGCATAGGAGGGCGATGGACGGTGGAAAAGGGGGCAATGCGTTCGGGTGGTCGCGCATGGCGAAAGCGGGGAATCAACTGATGGGCAGGGGATGCGGTTCAACTCCTCTGCCACTCTGGACACGTTACGACCGGGAGGAGCGTTACAGAGACGAGTGGGAGACCCGTTCGGTCAGGCGATTCCAGAGGAATCGCAGCTGCGGCCCTTCCGTCGTGAGGTGTCCTTCGTCATTCAGCAAAAAAGCGCGCCTCCCGAAGCATTGGGAGACGCGCTTTCTCGGACAGCCGGTGCTGGTTTTTCCGTGCGTTACGCTATGCGTCGGTCAGCGCGTCGATGCCAGGCAATTCTGCACCTTCGAGAAACGTAAGCATAGCGCCGCCACCGGTGGAAACGTGACTGATGCGCTCCGTGTAGCCGGACTTAACGAGCGCGGATACCGAGTCACCGCCACCGACGACCGAAAAGGCGCCGTTATCCGTGGCCTCCGCGACGGCTTCCGCGATTTCCATTGTGCCTTCGGCAAACGCGTCCATCTCGAAGACCCCCATCGGGCCGTTCCAGACAATCGTATCGGCGTTCATGATGGTTTCGCGGTACGTCTCGACTGTATCCGGGCCGATGTCGAGCCCCATGAAGCCATTCTCGATGTCGCCGTGGACAACCTTGGATTCCGCGCTCGCATCGAACTCGGCAGCGACCACATGGTCGTTCGGGAGAACGATCGACCCGTCGGCCGCTTCGAATAATTCCTCAGCGGTGTCCAGGCGATCATCCTCCACGCGGGACTCCCCCACGTCGTGGCCGAGGGCTTTCAGGAAGGTATAGCTCATCGCCCCGCCGATCAGAATGTTCTGGTACGAATCCATCAGCCGGCGGACCGTCCCGATCTTGTCCGAAACCTTGGCGCCGCCGAGGATGGCAACGGTCGGTGGATCGGGGTGATCTCGAACGCGCGTCAGGGCTTCGATCTCTTTCTCCATCAATCGGCCCATCGCGCAGAGGTCGATGTGCTCCGCGACGCCGGCCGTCGATGCGTGAGCCCGGTGCGCCGCGCCGAAGGCATCGTTCACGTATACATCGGCGAGTTCAGCGAGCGCTTTGGCAAACTCGGGTTCGTTTGCTTTCTCTCCGGCCTCGAAGCGGGTGTTTTCCAGCAGGATCACGCTACCATCACCCATACCGTCGATCACCTCGCGCACGGTGTCTCCGACCGTGTTGCTGGAGAATCGGACGCGTTCTTCGATGAGCGTGCCGAGGTGGTCGCCGACGCAGGCGAGGCTCAGGTCCGGGTTCGGTTGTCCCCCCGGGCGACCGAGGTGACTGATGAGGATGGCCCGTCCACCGTTGTCAAGGATGTGGCGGATGGTCGGCAGAGCCGCCCGAATCCGGGTGTCGTCAGCGACGGAGGGGCTGCCGGTGTCGTTTGACAGCGGTACGTTAAAGTCCACGCGAACAAGCACGCGTTTTCCCCGGACGTCGATGTCGTCAAGCGTCAGCTTTTTCATGCGTACAGAGAGTTCGGCCTGGCGGAAAAAAGCATGCGGGGCGGCGTCCGTTCGTGAGGGTGCTCTCGAGAGACGCCGGAGCCGTCATGCACAGAACAGGAAAACGGGCCGCGACACGAGGGTCCCGGCCCGTTGGAACGCTACGCCGTTGCCGCTGCCTTCATGAGGCGCTCGACGACGTCAACGGTGCGGTTCGAGTATCCCCACTCGTTATCATACCAGCCGACGATCTTGACCATCGATCCAGCTGCCATGGTGGACGGCGCGTCGAAGATGCACGAGTGCGGGTTATGGATGATGTCGCGGGAAACGAGCGGCTCTTCGCTGTACTGAAGCACGCCTTCCATCGCGCCGGACGCGGCCTCCTGATAGGCGGCATTCACGTCGTCGATCGAAACGTCCTGCGCGAGGTTGGCCGTGAGGTCGACGATCGAGCCGTTCGGTACCGGGACGCGCATGGCCATCCCGTCCAGCTTGCCGTCCAGGTGCGGTAGCACGAGGCCGACGGCCTTGGCCGCGCCGGTCGTCGTGGGGATGATGGATTCGGCCGCCGTACGAGCGCGGCGCAGGTCTTTGTGCGGGCCGTCCACGATGTTCTGCGAAGACGTGTAGGCGTGGACTGTCGTCATGAGACCGCTCTGAAGGCCGAAGCTGTCGTCCAGCACCTTGACCATCGGGGCCAGGCAATTGGTCGTGCAGCTTGCGTTGGAGATGACTTCCTCATCGCCGGTCAGGTCGCCTTCGTTCACGCCGAGAACGATCGTCGCATCGACATCGCTCTTCGCCGGAGCACTGATCACGACCTTGTCTGCACCGGCCTGGATGTGCTTGGCTGCACCTTCGCGGGTCCGGAAGAAGCCGGTCGATTCGATCACCACGTCGCATCCGAGCTCATCCCACGGCAGGTTCGACGGATCCTTTTCCTGCATGACGGGGAAACGGTCGCCATTGACGACCAGAGTGTTCCCATCCAACTCCACGGTACCGGGGAATTGGCCGTGGACGGAATCGTACTTGAACAGCGTGGCCAGGGTGTTGGCGTCGGTCAAGTCGTTGACGCCCACAATGTCGAAGTCGTGATCGTCCCGTTCCAGAATGGAGCGAAAGACAAGGCGACCGATGCGCCCGAAGCCGTTGATGCCGAGTTTGATAGACATAGAGCGAGTTCGATTCGAGTTGGATGATCAGATGGTATCGTGCACGACGGGTCGTGCGCCAGGCGCGGATCCGTCGCGTGCTCTTCAGTCCTGCGCGTTGCGTCGTTCGGGGTCGAGCGTTCCGTTCAACCGCGTGGCCCGTGATGCTGGCAGCCCCTGGCTGGTTGTTCGCCGGGGCATCTGCGTTCTGCATGTTTCGCTACCGGATGCGGGGCCGGGAACACGGACCCCGCCCACAGCGACGATTCTACACATCGTCGCCGCGCTGGTTGTCCATCGCCGAGGGAGAATTTCGGACATCGTTCCCAGCGGCCGGACCCGCTGTGTCGGCGAAACGCAGCTGGTTAATGCGAGATCGACATGGACCGGCTATATGGACGAACGGAGTGCATGTGCCGCATGCGAGTCACAGAGACGGCTGACTGCGCGAAAATCGTCTGTAAATAACGAGGCGGGGAGGACACGAACAAGGCGCGGAAGCGCTTTTCCGATGGTCCCGTCGTTTTCTTCGGCTCATTCTCATGCAGTCTGGCACGTCCGCGGACGGTGGAGGATCGGAGAGGCCGCATGACAGCAGACCGCTGCGTAAAAATCACATGCAAAAGGTCCTGCCTGCACCGAAGAGCGTGAAGGATCGGAAACGATGCCGGGTCCCTGCGTACAACAGCCGCTCTGGATCAGGTAGAACACCGTGCGGACCGTGCGTTTTTTTTCGGCAGTTTCGGCCGAAGACGTGTACCCGCCCGGACCCCGACCGTAATCTCTCGATCGTACGTACTGCTCATGTCATCCGTTCAGACGCCGCAATCGTCGTCCACTTCTTCCAAATCGAGCGGAAACGCACTGCTCGATGTGACGGCTCGCGCGGTCATGTACTACCAGGACAACAAAACAACTGTTTACGGTGCTATCGCCGTTCTTGTGCTCCTCGCCCTCGGCGCGGGCGGATACTTTGTATATATGGAGCAACAGTCGGGTGTCGCCGCCGAGCACCTTGGCCGGATCATGCCGGTGTACGAAGCGGGTGATTACCAGAGGGCTCTCGACGGCGTTGAGCGTCTCGACCCGACCGACCCCCGATCAACGCAGCCGGGACAGGCGGACGCCCGACTCGGGTTGCTTGACATCGCTGACCAGTACGGCGGCACGTCCGCCGGAAACCTGGCGGCGTTCTACGCGGGCAATGCCTACTTCAACCTCGGGCAGTACGACGAGGCGCTGCAGATGTATCAGTCCTTCGACAAAGAGTCGAATTTCATCGGCGCAAGCACCTACGCGGCAGAGGCGACGATTTACGAGTCCCGCGGATCGTACGAGCGTGCTGCCGAACTCTACCTGGAGGCCGCCGATGCGTACGAGAGTGAAACACGGTCGCCCGTATATCTGATCGATGCGGCTCGGGCATTCGAGGGAGCTGACAACCTGTCCCGGGCGGAAGAGCTCTATCGCCAGGTTGCAGACGAGTACCCGGAGTCCCCTGCTGCTGCCGACGCGGACGTGTTCCTTGCCCGCTTAGAGGCCAAGCGTGCCGCCTCGTCCTGACGGACGCCGACCTCATTCCGACGCCCACTGAATCAGAAAGCACCGTCGCTCCACTGCCGGATCTTGTCGGTAGGGCGGCGGTGTTCGCGGTTGCGGCGATCGCTGAGATTCCTTCCGTGCCTGTTCTAACCTCTCTCGTGATCAAACCTCTACGCCTGCGATGCCAACCATCTTAATCGTAGACGACGAGCCGAGCATTCGCCGGACGGTCCGGGAAATTCTCGAGTACGAAGACTACGATGTTGAAGAGGCGGAGGACGGGGAGAAGGCGCTCGAAATCATCCGGTCCTCGTCGCTCGACATGGTCCTCCTCGACATCAAGATGCCGGGCATGGACGGCATGGAGGTCCTGAAGACGTGTGCCGACGAATCTGCCGAGGTACCCGTCGTGATGATCAGCGGCCACGGCAACATCGAGACCGCTGTTGAGGCGACAAAGCTCGGGGCGTTCGACTTCATCGAGAAGCCGCCGGACCTGAACCGGATGCTGGTGACAGTTCGGAACGCCCTGGACCACGGCCAGCTCGAGACGCAGAACCGTCGGATGCGTCAGGCGATCTCGGAGCATAGCACCGGCGACCTGACGCCGATCATCGGTGAGAGCCCGGCGATCACGGAAATCAAGGAAACCATCGAACGGGTTGCCCCTACCGAGGCGCGGGTCCTGATTACGGGCGAAAACGGGACGGGGAAAGAACTCGTCGCGAAGTGGATCCACCATGAAAGCCCGCGCGCCGGCGGGCCGATGGTCGAGGTGAACTGTGCGGCTATTCCGAGTGAACTCATCGAGAGTGAGCTTTTCGGCCACGAGAAAGGGGCCTTCACCGGAGCGACGCAGCAGCGCATCGGGAAATTTGAACAGGCAAACGAGGGCACCCTGTTTCTCGACGAAATCGGCGACATGAGTCTGTCTGCGCAGGCGAAGGTCTTACGGGTACTGCAGGAAAGCCGGATTCAGCGAGTGGGCGGGGACCGATCCATCGAGGTTGATGTTCGCGTTGTGGCGGCCACCAACAAGGATCTCCTGGACGAAATCGAGGAGGGGACATTTCGCGAAGACCTCTACCACCGGATCGGTGTGATACTGATCAACGTGCCGCCGCTTCGGGACCGGCGCGAAGATATTCCCCCGATCACGCAGCACATCGCCGGTCGCGTAGCGTCCCGGAATGCGCTCCCGAACCGCGAGTTTGCAGACGACGCACTGGACCACCTAAAAAAGTACGACTGGCGCGGTAACGTGCGCGAGCTCCACAACGTGATCGAGCGCGTTCTCATTCTCGCGGACGGCGACCGGATTGAGAAAGCCGACGTGGAGCGGTTCGTCACCCCGGGCGCGGAAGCGAATGCCGGGTCGTCCGACCTGCTACATCAGTACGAAGACTGGACGGAAGCTCGTGACGCGTTTGAGAAACGGTTTCTCGAGTACAAACTCGACGAGTTCGACTGGAACGTGACACAGACCGCCGAGGCGATAAATATTCAGCGGTCGCACTTATACAACAAGCTGAACAAGTTCAACATCGAGCGGGAGGGCTGAATTATCGCCGGCTCGTTCGTTTTTCCGTGCCCACACTCCGCCATGGTGGAAGTCGGCCGGGGTTCATCGACCTTTTTCGAGAGCTGCTGTCCACATGTCCGAGTCTCTGCTGCGTGCAGCCGGAGTAACCAAAGAATACGACACGGGAGGTGAGACGCCGCTGCATGTGCTGCGGGGCGTCGATCTTGAGATCCGCGCGGGGGAAATCGTCGCCGTGATGGGAGAGAGTGGGACAGGGAAGTCGACCCTGCTGCATATTCTGGGGGCGCTCGAGCGGCCTACGGCCGGGACCGTCACCTTCGAAAATAGCGATCTGTCTACGGCTTCGGACGACGAACTGGCGGCGTTTCGAAATCGGTCGATCGGGTTCGTTTTCCAGTTCCATCACCTTCTCCCCGAGTTTACGGCGCTGGAGAACGTAGCCATGCCGGCGCTGATTCAGCACCAGGGAATGGAGGAAGCCGAGCCCCGAGCGCGCGATCTGCTCGACCTGCTGGGTCTGTCTGGACGCGCCACCCATCGCCCGAATGCGTTGTCGGGTGGGGAGAAGCAGCGGGTAGCCATCGCGCGTGCCCTGATGAACGAGCCGGCGCTCGTCCTCATGGACGAGCCAACGGGGAATCTCGACGCGCAGACGGCGGAACCGCTCCATCGCGAGATCGAGCGCCTGAGCGAGACCATGAACCAGACGTTTGTTCTGGTCACGCACAACCCCGGCCTCGCCGCCATCGCCGACCGCGTGCTGAAGCTTGATCACGGCACGCTGCACGACGTCGATCTCGAGGATGGCATGCCGCTGATGCCCGGTTCCTCTGACACCGATGACCTGTCCGATCCGTTGCAAGGCTCGCACCCGTAGCGGGGAACATTCACGTCGTTTCCGCGAACGGATTCACGTGCCGGTGCCACATGTTGTACCGCGCATACCACCTCGTTTCACGCCGCGGTGAGCCTCCCGCTCTGCCGCTGCGCATCCCTCCCCACGCTGCATCCGATTTCATGACAGAAGTTGCCGTGCTGGACCCCTCGGTCGGTTTCGTCGACGAAGACATCGACCCCACGCTGGACCTGTTCGACGAGATCGAACGGCTGAAATCCGAGAAGAATGCCATTCTCCTTGCGCACTATTATCAGGAGGCGGCCATTCAGGACATTGCGGACTACATCGGCGATTCGCTCGGACTCGCTCGCGAAGCATCCGAAACCGATGCCGAAATTATCGTTTTTGCCGGCGTCCATTTTATGGCGGAGTCGGCGAAAATCCTGAATCCGGAAAAGAAGGTGATTCTTCCCGATCTGAACGCGGGATGTTCGCTTGCCGACACGTGCCCACCGGATGCCTTTAAAGCGTTTTGTGACCGGTATCCGGACCACACGGTTATCACCTACGTCAACAGTTCGGCAGCCGTAAAGGCGCTCTCAGACATTATCTGTACGTCGTCGAGCGCAGCCCATATCATTAACCAGCTCCCGGAGGACGAGCCGATCATCTTTGCTCCGGACCGAAACCTGGGTGAGTATCTGATCAAGGAAACGGGTCGGGATATGGTCCTGTGGGATGGCGTTTGCATCGTTCATGAGACGTTCAGCGAAAAGAAGCTTCTCCGGCTCCAGGCGCAGCACCCGGATGCCACCACGCTTGCCCACCCGGAATGTCGGGATGCCGTCCTGCGCCACGCCGACTTCGTCGGGTCTACGAGTCAGATCCGCCGCCATGCGGAGGAGAATGGTCCGGCCAAGTTCATCGTGGCCACGGAGGAAGGCATTCTCCATCAGATGGAGAAGGACAAGCCCGGCAACACGCTCATCCCAGCCCCTCCCGAGAGCGGTTGCAACTGCAGTCAGTGCCCGCATATGCGCCTCAATACCATTGAAAAGCTGTATCTGTGCTTGAAGCACGAGGCGCCGGAGATTACGATGGAGGAGTCGCTCCGTCAGGATGCGCTGAAGCCGATCGAACGCATGTTGTCGATGAGCGAGGGCGTGAAATAGCGCCAATGCCGGATGGTGACGGGAAGGACGTGTGAACCCATCCCGTTACATCACGGTAAGAAAGTATCCAAATCCGGTGTGCCCGCCCGGTCCCAACCTCGATCTACCCATTTGACGCGAACTGGACGCGAATCTTATGAACGTCGAACTTCTGGAAAACGTACGGCAGGCGATTGTCTTCTACCCGGGTCGTTTTTCTGCGGCTCAGTGGGCCTTTGCCCGTAACGCCGACGCCGTCATTGACGGCGATGCGCACCCCGACGGCTTTAAGTGCTGTATCGCCGGCCACGTGCTTCTCCAGAGCGATCGCATGGACGAGCGCGAACTTCTCGAAGTCGGCGGTTTCCACACCGGAGGCGGCATGTGGGACGAAGCAGCCGATGCTCTGGGCTTGACGAAGGCGCAGTGCCGCGAGTTGTTCTTCCCAAGTCAATGGGACAAACCGTATAAGCAGAATTATTATCTCTGTGCAAGCGAAGAGGAGTCCGACGTAGCATCTTCGTACCTTGAGTACTTCATTCACAAGTACGGTACGGAAGCGGAACGGGAGACCGCCGAGCGCCTCGCCGCCGCTGCCACTCATCCGACCCCGTCGCATGACCCCAATCCGGTTGGGCCTCGCGCTCGCGCCGCTGTGTGAGCCGATTCCCGTGTGACGTGTTCGGCACGGTCCCACCCATACGCAGCCAGCCTTTCACGATGCCAGCGGTGCCCGTTCATCGAGCCCGCTGGCATTCGTGTGTTCGTATGGCGATGTTCGCATGTCGCACATGGGAAAAGGCGTAGCACTGTGCCGTGGTGCCGTCGATCGCGGACCGACGTTTGCTGCCGTACGCGACGCTGCCGTTGGACGTCGTCCCGTGGCCGACACGTGCGCCCTGTGTCGCTCTTGATCGCATTGATCTGGTTTTGCCGCCTCTTACATGCAGACGATCGACTGGATTATCGTGATCGCGTACATGCTCGGTGCGCTTGGGCTTGGGGCGTACCTGTCGCGACGTGCCTCCGGCTCCATCGAGGACTTCTTCGTGTCCGGGCGATCGCTCCCCTGGTGGTTGGCGGGGACGTCCATGGCGGCAACCACGTTTTCGATCGATACGCCATTGTACGTGGCCGGGGTCGTCGGGAGCCGAGGGATTGCCGGAAACTGGGAGTGGTGGGCCTTTGGCACAGGCCACGTCGTTCTGATCTACGTTTTTGCCCGGTTGTGGCGGCGAAGTGAGATCGTGACCGACGCCGAACTGACCGAAATCCGCTACGGCGGGCGCTCGGCCGCCATTCTTCGCGGGGTGAAAGCGTTCCTCTTCGCCATTCCGATCAACTGCATAGGGATCGGGCTCGGAATGCTCGCCGCGGTGAAGGTGGTCGGGGGACTGGAGATCTGGCAGAGCGTCGGTTTTCAGGAAGGGCAGTTGGTTCTCGGCGCAGACCCGAAGTTGTTGAGCATCGTGGGCGTCTCCCTTCTCGTCCTGCTGTATGCAGGCCTGTCCGGCCTGTGGGGGGTGGTGGCAACGGACTTCTTCCAGTTCTTCCTGGCGCTTTTCGGCGCGATCGTCGTGGCTATCTTTGCCATCGGAAGTCCGCAGGTCGGAGGTCTGAGCGGGCTGGTCGCCAAGGCGCAGGCGTTCACCGACTTCGACGTCCTCGCCTTTACGCCACTCACCTTCGACCCTGGCGCGACCGGATGGTGGGGCATCGGATGGAGCGCCTTCGCCGGAATCAGCGCCACCTCGTTCGTCGCGCACGTTTTCATTCAGTGGTGGACGTTTCGCCGTAGTGACGGGGGCGGCGAGTTTATCCAGCGGCTGGCTGCGTCTCGAGACGAGGCAAGCGCCGAAAAAGCCGCGTGGCTTTTCAACATCATGCACTATGTGGTGCGCACCTGGCCGTGGGTCCTGGTCGCGCTGGCGGCCGTCGTTCTGTATCCGGACATGCAGGATCCGGAACTGGCGTATCCGCGCCTCATGCTGGACTTCCTGCCTGCCGGGCTTCTGGGCGTCGTTGTCGCGTCGCTGGTGGCGGCGTTCATGAGCACGGTGTCCACCCAGATCAACTGGGGCGCCTCCTATCTGACGAATGACATCTACTGCCGATTTCTTCGGCCCGACGCGACGCAGGCCGAACTGGTCGCGTTCGGGCGCATGGCCTCGGTGCTGATCACGGTTCTCGGGGCGGCCGCCGCGTTTTATGCTGAGAGCGTCCAGTGGATCTTCCAGCTCGTGATCGCGGTCGGGACCGGGCCGGGCGTTGTCCTCATTCTTCGGTGGTTCTGGTGGCGCGTGAACGCATGGGCCGAACTGGCTGCCATGGCCGCCGGCATGGCGGTCGGACTGCTCACCTCCATGGGGCCGGCCTCGATCAGTCTCGCAGGACTGGGAATTCCGGTTGAGGTGCCGATCCTCGTCGCGGACTTCGGCTTCCGCCTGATGATGATCACGGTCATCACGACCCTTATCTGGGTCCCCGTGATGTATGCAACGGCGCCGGAGACGCCCGAGACGCTGCGCCGGTTTTACGAAATGGTTCGTCCCGGCGGGCCCGGCTGGAAGACTCAGCGTGCCGAGACCGGGTTGACTCCCATTCAGTCGCTGCAGGACAGCCTGATCCGTGCCGCTGCCGCTGTGCTGGTGCTGTACGGACTGATGTTCGCGATCGGGGCGGCCCTGTTGCTTCGCCCGCTTCTGGCGGCCGGACTCGGGGCGGTGGCGGCGGCTGGAGGCGTGGTGCTGTACCGCCGGAGGGGAGAGCAGGTGACGGCCGGCAATCCCCCGTCGGAGCGCGCGTCCGGGCAAGGGTAACGAGGTGGTCGGTCTGAAACACCGATTCACAATCGCTGGTTGTCTGTAGCCCCAGCAGAAGTATACAGATCGCGTCTCATGGCAACGTTTGAGTCCCTGCCCCTCTTTCCCCTCGGCCTCGTTCTGTACCCGAACGAGCAGCTACCACTGCATATCTTTGAGGAGCGCTACAAGGACCTGACTGCGTACTGCCTCGAGCACGACGTTCCGTTCGGGATCGTCCGCGTCGACGACGGTCGTCTGGCAAGTGTGGGCACCACCGCCCGTATCCAGCGGGTGGTCAACCGATATGATGACGGGCGCATGGATATCATCGTGCGAGGGGAGGAGCGCTTTGGGCTGAAGGACGTGCATGAGCGTAAGAGCTATATGACGGCCGATGTTGACATCTTCGATATCGAGCGGCAGCCGGTCGAGTCGGATCTCCGGGAGCGCGTCATCACGCAGCACATGAAGCTGCTCGAACTCGCCGGGCGGACCGTGCGCCCGGATCTGTATGTGGACGTCCCTGACCTGAGCTTCGTGCTTGCGCAAAACGCCGGCTTGAGCAACGATCAGAAGCAGGAAGTTCTGGAGATTCGCGATGAGTCTGATCGTATCCGGTATCTGATCCAGCACTTCGAGATGCTGATCCCGCGGGTGGAGCAGAAAGAGGACTTGCGGCGAAAAATTCGGTCGAACGGCCACTTCAAGGATTTTCCGCCGGAGCAGGTATGATTGCCAGGGGCAGTGACAGATGGAGGCACGATTCCTGAGCTGTATGACCTGCTTGGAATTGCAGAATCGGCTCCCGTGAGCGGGTCTGCGCCTCTGTCGAGATGTGGGCGGATGTTTGGTTTTCACCTCCGGTTTTGGGATGTTG
Source organism: Longibacter sp. (assembly GCF_051155795.1). Taxonomy (NCBI): domain Bacteria; kingdom Pseudomonadati; phylum Rhodothermota; class Rhodothermia; order Rhodothermales; family Salisaetaceae; genus Longibacter; species Longibacter sp. The sequence goes on along the minus strand of NZ_DAXETW010000086.1, from coordinate 57,270 downwards.
GGCGCGACCACAGTGTACGCACCCACCCTTCCGCGTGTAGATGACTACGATCGGATCGTATACGCTTCACTCCATCGAAACCGGTCGGTTTGGCCTGGACGGTGGAGCCATGTTCGGCATCGTCCCCAAACCGCTCTGGGCCGGCAAGATGGCGCCGGACGATGATAACCGGATTACCCTCGCCATGCGGTGCTTGCTCCTGCAGTCTGAGGAGCGAACCGTTCTGATTGACTGTGGCCTCGGGGATGTGTTTGACGGCACCAAGTATCGGGACATTTATGCCGTCGATACGGAGCACTCCAGTCTGGACCGTTCCCTCGCCGGGATTGGGGTGGAGCGCGAGGAGGTGACCGATGTCATTCTCACGCATCTTCATTTCGATCACTGCGGTGGCGCCACCCGAGAGGTGAAGGGCGAGCGGCAGCCGTCCTTTCCGAATGCAACCTACCACGTTCAGCGGGATCACTGGCGGTGGGCCAGGGAAAGCAATCCGAAAGAACGTGGGTCATTTCGTACGCATACGTTCGAACCTTTGGACCGGAGTGGGCAGTTGCGTAAGGTGGACGGGGAGGGACATCTCTTTCCCGGCGTGGAGGTGATGTTGGCGAACGGTCATACCCATGCCCAGCAGATGGTGAAAATCGCCGACGAGAAGCGTTCGCTTGTCTACGCGGCGGATTTGCTTCCAACGTCGCACCATCTCGCGTCGGCCTGGACGATGGCGTATGACATCCGGCCCCTGGTCACGATCGACGAAAAGCAGACGTTTTTGGAGCGCGCCGTCGATGCGGAATGGAACTTGTTCTTCGAACATGACCCGGACGTAGAAGTCGCGTCGCTCGAACGAACAGACCGAGGCATCACGACCTGCGATCCACGCCCCCTTCGGAAATTCTAGGCATTCGAGCGGGCGCCCGACCGGCGCGTCGGGTGCCTCCCATGTACGGCTTTCCCGAATGAATCGTACGACGGACGGCTCCGGACGAACGTACCCGGTACAACCCGACGGAACGTCGGGCCGGTACGGTTCCGCCCTGATCTTATTTCACCGCTGACCCCCATGAACGCACCGGACACGACGGATCCACTGCCAGAAGAGGCGCGCGAGGCTCTTTCGAAGGTATATCACGACCTGAACAACCCACTCTCCATCATTTCAGGGAATGCTCAGTTCTTGCTAGAAATTGGGAGGGAGGCGGATCTCGACGATGCGTTTCTAACATCGGTAGAGGATATCCGGGAAGCTGCCGACCGTATGGCGGATGCCCTTCGTCATCTGACGGAGCTTAAAGAAGCGGACGGGCAAGAATAGGTCACCTCATGCATCGGTTGCCAGCACCGCCGGACGCAAGGATGCATGACGCTTCAGGCTCGGCACGGCGTGCCTACATCAGGCATCACGATCAGTTCATGCGGATCGTCGGGTTATGCTTGTGCATGTCCCGGATTTTGGATACCATAACCATGTGTCGTCACTAATCTCATCTCCGCCGTCTGCCTATCGGGTACATACTGTTACTGACTTCCCGTTGCGTGAACCGTCGTCGTGGGTTGCGGGACTACGGTCTGTCATCTGTAGTCGCTTCAAACCGTCGGTTCCTGCCAACACTCATACGCAGAGGCGTTTTCTGTGTCGTATGAACCTTTGTCCGATGTATCGAGTGGATGCATTGACGCCAACGCGCGCTGTCGCCGCTTTGGGAACGGGAGGTCCCAAGATCCCCATGTACTCAACGAATCACCAGTCTCCATGATGTACGGTCGCCTTCTAACCGGGCAGTCGAAGCTTCTCGGAAGCCTAGCTGCTCTCCTTCTCCTGACGTTTGGCCTCGCGCCCTCGGCGCATGCGCAGCTCGGGGAGTCCACGGCCCTGTTCCTTCGTATCGAACCCGATAGCCGCGCTGCCGGCATGGGGAATACCGGTGTCGCGCTGGCGGATAATGCGAACGCCATGTTCTGGAACCCGGCCGGACTCGGTTTTCAGCGAGACATGCAGGTCGGATTCACGCACGCCAGCTGGCTTCCGGAGTTCGATGCAGGTCTGTACTTCGAATACCTCGCCGGAACGGCCCACTTTGACGGCATCGGCACGTTTGGCGGGCATGTCACCTTCCTCAACCTCGGCGAGATCGAGGTTCGGAACGGAAACGGCGACCCGCTTGATGTGGAACGGTCGTTCGAACTGTCGACGGGCCTGTCGTACGGGCGCCAGTTGAACGATAACATCGCCGTTGGCGGTGGTCTACGGTTCATTTACTCCAAGCTATCGCCATCGACCGACGATGTAGATGGTCAGGCCAGCACAGCCGCGCTCGATATTGCCGGTCTTTATCGAACCGATCCCTTCGTCGTCAGCGGCACGGATGTCACGGTTTCGACCGGCCTCAACATCTCCAACATCGGTGGAGGCATGAAATATGACCGGGATCTGCAGGCGATGCCGACCATGCTCCGCGTCGGATATGCGGTGACGATGGACTTTGACGAATACAACTCGCTGACGATCGCGAATGACTTCACGAAGCAGCTGTCGAATGTGGATTACGTGAGCTGCGAGCGAGACTCGGACCCCGATACGCAGGAGACCTGCTCCGACCCGGACACATGGTTTACGCCGATCTTTTCCTCATGGTCTGCTCAGCCGGGTGAGAGAGATGCCCAGGGCGATGTAACCGAACTTTCGGTTGCCGAACAGGTGACGATGGGCGTTGGCCTCGAGTACTGGTACAGCCAGCTCTTCGCGCTCCGTACCGGGTACTACTACGAGGACCCGAAAAACGGAAATCGCGAGTTCCTGAATTTCGGTGCGGGTTTCCGATACAACATCATCGGCATTGACGTGTCTTACATTTACACGCTGGAGCAGAATAACCCGCTTGCGAATACGCTTCGGTTCTCGCTCCTGCTCGACATCCGGTAAGCGCGAAGCACGTCCTCCGGCATCCGTTAAGGGGTCGGAGGGCCGTATCGCACAGCCGAGGGTCGGAGGCGAAAGTCTGGCACTGGTTTTGTTCTACAGGACGGAGTGCGACGGAGGGAGTTGGCTCGATCCAACCATCGCCGCATTCTTGTTGATGATAGCGAGACCCGTTTCAGGTAGTGAGACACACGTGATCCCATGACACACGATGTCGTGAACTGTGCGTCCATGCTGTCACAGCCTTACGTCCTTGCACGTCAAAGATGTATCCTCCAGCCGGCCCGAAGTTGAATACAGTCGGTGTGTTTGGTGAGAAGGCGGCGCTATCGTTGGATGAATCATAGGTGCGCCTTGACATTTACGCCGAACGCACGCATCATGAGCCCCGAGTACCCCGCATTCAGACATATGTCAACCACTATGGCGGACATCCGTTACGACCGTTTTTTCTGGACTGTAAGCGCGGCATTATTGCTGATATTATTGGTCGCGCAGCCGGTGCAGGCGCAGCAGGATCGGCAAGACCCGTATTCTCCGCGAGAAACCCAGACGGAGCGAGGGTCTTCGGTCGGATTGCCGTCATGGGCCGAGCCCGGAAACTCCAAGCAGGCAATCACTCCGCCTCCAAATACGCCAGACGACCCCCCGGATCTTCCGGGAGATCCCCCGCAGATTCCCGTTGATGGTGGTCTCGGGTTTCTTGCTCTGGCCGGCGCGGGATACGCCGTCTCCCGTCTTCGAAAGCGGGGCGATGACAGTGACGACCCAGTCGCATAGACCGGTCGTATAAAAGGCGCCGCGGCTGTCCCGAAAAGCCGGATCTGTCTTACCGTACTCGGGCACGAGGAAAAGGTACATGGTGCGCACCTGGCGCCATGTGCCTTTTTGCATGTCCGGCCATTCCACGAAACGAGGCTGCCCTCGGCGATCGGCACTGCCAGGCCCACGGGCGGGCGAATGTCGTCCCGGTATGTCCTTATCGGTGCGTCACGGCGTCGTCTCGCCGGAACCCGGTGCCGCCACCGCTGCAGAATCCGGTGTGGCGGCCTGCGTTGTGTCCTGCATTACCGCGTCTTGATCGAGGGCCGTCTCCGCCACGTTCACCAGAAGTATGCTGCCGACGGTCCCGAGGCCGAAGATGAACACAAAGGCCCCGATCACGAGAAGCTTGGATGACGTGTTGCTCATCGGCATCGTCGAAGGATTCAAGCGCTTCCGTCGGCCATCCGGTGTCGGCTGGTCCGGCCCGGACGCGTCCGTAGATGTGCTGTCGTCAGTCATCTGATGTGTCGGTCAAATTCGAGTACGGGCGAATCGAAGCGGCGGCGCGTCGAGGAAGATCGCCGAGAATCTGGCTCGTTCCTCTCATAGCATACGCGGGGACGTCACGATTTTCCCCGGATTCGGCGCAGGCTGGGTGAAAAATCCGAGAGGCAATTGGAACGCGGTCCGGTATTAAACAGTGTGAAGAACACGTTTCGTCAACGAGTCAGCAGGCACACGGTTGTTCGTGCGACGCCCTGCTACCCAACACGGGTGTGCACGCAGCATGTGTGGCACCAGGGCCGACGGGCAAGCAGTCGCCGTTCCGCTTCAAGCCGGGATTCATTCGTCGCGTCAGGTCCCGGCTCGTTGCGCCTGAAGCTCTTGACAAATTCTTGATCCCCTGTTTACTTAACGCCGTTAACTCACGCATGGCGGTACGGTCGAACAACCACCAGAACGGCGATCTACGGCGCCTCATTCTGGACACCGCTCGACATCTGCTCGTTCAGGATGGGTACAGCAATCTGTCGATGCGGAAGATCGCGAGCGAGATTGACTACAGCGCTACGAGCATCTACCTCTATTTCGATAACAAGGATGTGCTCTTGCACGCCTTAATCGACGAGGGGATGAAACAGTTGTTTGAGGCATTATCGATCATTGCACAGCAGCACGAAGATGCGCCGCTCGAACGCTTGGAAGCGCTTTGCGGCGGGTTTATCTCTTTCGGCCTCAGTAACCCGGAATACTATGAAATCATGTTTCAATTGAGGCCGGAGCGGATGGAGCGGTATCCACCGGAGAAGTATCGCGAGGCCCGGCGGAATCTTGATTTCTTCCGCAGTGCGCTCGACAAAGGCGATTCGCAAGGTGTCTTCGACGTCGACGACCCGAGGGTGTCGGCAAGCGCGATCTGGGCCTCGCTTCACGGGACCGTATCGCTGCTCCTTGCTGAGCGCGTAGACGTTCGCATCGACCGGGACGACTTCATTCAGGCGGCCATTCGACAGACGCTTCGTAGCTACACCCGATCCGCTACAGCTCGGCACCCCTGAGGCCGTTCCGTTGATGCCTGCTGCAGCACTCCATCATTGATTTGTTGTGCCGTACCGCACATGTAGCGGTACCTCGTCGTGGACCTCCCACCTGACTCTTTCTGGCTCTATGCCCGGTCCCATACATACCGCCCCCGAACAAGCCGGTCCCCCCGTTCTCGACAAGACGCTCCCGCAGCTCCTCTATGAAGCCTGTGAGGCCTACGAGAACCCGCGAGCCTTCAATCAGCCAACGGGCGACGGATGGACGCCGATGTCGCTCGACGAGTTTCGGCGCCGCGCGGAGCGCACGGCGCTTGGATTGCTGGACGCAGGCCTCGATCGAGGGGACAAGGTAGCCTTCCTTCTCCACAGCGACGTGAACTTCTGCGTTGCAGACATGGGCTGCCTTCTTGGAGGCCTGATCGACGTGCCCGTCTATCTGTCGACGGCACCGAATCAGATGCAGTACGTCATCGATCACGCCGAAGCGAGCGCTATCGTCGTGGCCGATGAAGAACAACTCGCCGTTGCGGAGGAGATCCTGCCGGACCTCCCGCGGATCCGTACGCTGATTATCTGTGACGTCGACGATGGAAAGCCGGAGCCAACGTTGCCGGAGGGTGTCTCCTTTTACACGCTTGAGGAAATCCAGGCGAAGGGGGATGCCTCGGCGCCTGATGTGCCGGCTGCAATTGAAGACCTCCGCGCACAGATCCATCCGGAAGATCTCGCGACGCTGATTTACACCAGCGGGACGACCGGCAAGCCGAAAGGGGTGATGCTCTCACACGAGAACATCTCCTTCAACGCGCTCACGTCGATTTCGGAACTCAGTGGTTTTGAGGCAGGTCCGGACGGAGAAGTGGCGATTTCATTTCTGCCGCTGACCCACGTGTTTGCCCGGTCCCTGCAGTACGCCTACATGTCGCAGGGAATCAGCGTCTACTTCTGCGAGCCCGACAATCTGGTGGACGCCCTGCCCAAGGTGCAGCCTACGGCGTTCGCGTCGGTACCTCGTGTTCTGGAAAAGGTCTATGCCGGGATCCAGAAGAAAATCATGGAGATGGAGGGCCTTCAGAAGGCGATCGGGACATGGGCGCTCGGTGTGGCCCGACAGTTCCGAATGGACGAGCAAGAATCGCTTCCCTTCACGCTGAAACGGAAAGTTGCCGATACTCTGGTGTTCAGCAAATGGCGCCAGGCGCTCGGCGGGCGGGTCAAGTACATTGTTGTTGGCGGTGCGGCCCTTCAGCCGGATCTGGCGAACACGCTGGCTGCGGCCGGAATCGAAACGCTACAGGGCTACGGGCTCACCGAGACCAGTCCGGTCATCGCGTTTACGCGTCCGGAGCGAAACAAGCCCGGTACCGTGGGGGACCCGCTACCCGGCGTGGAGGTCCGAATCGCGGACGACGGCGAAATTCTCACGCGCGGACCGCACGTTATGCAAGGATACTACAAGGCGGAGGAGAAAACCGCCAAGGTTCTGTCCGATGACTGGTTCCACACCGGCGACATCGGCGAGTTTGACGGTAACTTCCTGAAGATCACCGATCGCAAGAAGGACCTCTTCAAGCTATCGACCGGCAAGTATGTCATGCCGCAGCCGATCGAGAACGAACTCGGCAGCCAGCCGATGGTCGACAAGGCGATCGTGATCGGCAACGGTCGGAAGTTCTGCTCAGCCCTCATTTTCCCGGCGGAAGATCAGGTCCGTGCGCAGGCGCGCCAGCTCGGGGTCGATGATCAGCAGGCGTTCGAGGACCTGCTGGAGGAGGAGCAGATCGTGCGCGCCTTCCAGCAGCTGGTCGACGATGCCAACGAAGGCATGGATCACTGGTCGACCGTGAAGCGCTTCGCCCTGATCCCCGATGAACTGACCGTCGAATCCGGTCTCTTGACGCCGACGCTGAAAGTGAAGCGACCGATGATTCGGGAGGCGTATGCCGATGAAATGGAGGCGCTGTACGAGGACACGCCGTCGCCCGAACGCAAGACCAAGCGCAGAGCGGTCATCGTTGCATGAACCTTCCGCTGACATCGTTCAGGGCCATGCCGTTGTAACGGCGGCAGGCCCCAGACGAACACACCCCGTCCGGCTCGCATTTGTCCTACCGGCGTCATCGAGAAGCAGAATGGGCCGATGCTTCCCATACCTGCGATCCGCCGCCGCAAAATGAAAAGCGCTTCCGAAAGCACACATTCCTGTGTAGATCCTACTTAACACTGTTAAGTTCAGGGACGTACACTATATGCGCCGGCTCTCTTCACCGCGCCAGCAGGGTTTTCTGCCGGCCGGACTCCTTTTCTCACGATCATAAACCACGACGCAAGCATGGAAACGAAGGCCCTCGACACACGCTCGCTCCATCTATCCGCACCGGCCACGCACCCCCCATTTCGCACGGCTACGGTGCTGGGGGCTGGCACCATGGGCGCGCAGATCGCCGCGCACCTGGCGAATGCGGGTCTTGAAGTCCATCTGCTCGACATCACGCCCGATGATGGCGATCCCAATCAAATCGTCAATAAGGGTCTACAGGCGGCCAAGAAGGCGAGCCCGGATCCGTTTCACACGTCCGATGTCGCCGATCGGATTTACACGGGTAACTTCGACGATAACTTCGATCGCGTTGCGCAGGCGGACTGGATCATCGAGGTCGTCGTCGAACACCTGCCGATCAAGCGAGACGTGCATGCCCGCATCGAGGAGCATGCCCGGGAAGATGCAGTCATCTCGACGAATACCAGCGGTCTTCCCATCCACGAAATTGCGGAAGGTCGATCGGCGGATTACAAACGTCGGTTCCTCGGGACGCACTTCTTCAACCCACCCCGGTATCTGAAGCTGCTCGAGATCATCCCGACGCAGGAGACAGATCCGGATGTGGTCGAGCGCGTCGCTCAGTTTGGACGCATACATCTCGGCAAAGGCATTGTCGTTGCCAACGACGTCCCGTACTTCATCGGCAACCGCATTGGCATTTTTGCCCAGTTGCAGGCCATGCGGTACTACACGGACGGTGACTATTCGATCGAAGAGGTCGACACCCTGACCGGACAGCTACAGGGTCATCCGAAGTCGGCGACCTTCCGTACGGCGGACGTCGTCGGTCTCGACGTGCTCGTGGATGTCACGAAGAACCTTCACGAAAAGGCTGAGAACGACGAGAGTCGCGACGAATTTCAGGTCCCAGATGTCCTGCAGAAACTGGTCGACAACGGCCGAAAAGGGGCGAAGAGCGGTGAAGGGTTCTACAAGAAAGTCGACGGCGAAATCAAATCCCTCGATCCAGAATCCTTTGACTACACCTCCGCCGGGGAACAAGACCTTGGCGATATCAAGTCGATCAAGAAGGCGGGCGATTTGAAGGCCCGGCTGAATGCTCTGTATCAAGATACGGGCCGTGCCGGCTCCTTTTTCCGCGACACGACGCTGGCGACCATCGGGTACAGCGCCCGGCGGATCGGTGAGATTACCGACAACCCGGCCGACGTCGATCGTGCCATCCGGTGGGGCTTCGGGTGGGAGATGGGTCCCTTCCAGAAGTGGGACGCTCTCGGTTTTGAGACCGTTATCAACGGGATGAAAGAGCACGACATTGAGGTCCCGGCCTGGGTTGAAGACATGGCCGACGCCGGCGTCACGTCCTTTTATCGCGTGCAGAACGGCAATCGGGAAGTCTACGTCCCGGAGGAAGGAGCGTACGTGAGCGACCCGACGCCTGAAGATCAGTTATCGCTCGACCGCGTGAAGGCCCAGTCCTCCAACGAGGTATGGACGAACGGGGACGCCGCGCTGCTTGATATCGGCGATGACGTCATGCTCTACGAGTTCCGGTCGAAGTCGAATTCTCTCGGTCGCGACGTGATGGCCGGTTTGCGTGAATGCATCGATCGGGTCGAGAACGATCCGAACGTGCGCGGCCTCGTGATCGGGAATGAAGGCAAAAACTTCTCCGTCGGCGCCAACCTCGGCGAGATGGCGATGGCCGCCGCTCAGGGAATGTACGACCAGATCGGAGAGTACATTGCCGAGTTTCAGGATACCATTCAGAAAGTCCATTACGCCACGAAACCGGTTGTAGTGGCTACCCACCAGCGTGTGCTGGGCGGTGGGGCCGAGATGACGATGGCGAGCACGCACCCGGTGTGTGCGGCCGAAACGTACCTCGGACTGGTTGAGCTCGGCGTTGGACTCATCCCTGCCGGCACCGGGACGATGAGGATGGCGGCGTATGCAGCCGAGCGGGCCCCGGATGATCATCCGAGCAACATCCAGGCATACCTCCGCGGCTACTTCGAGACCATCGCGATGGCCGAAGTGGCTGAAAGTGCGCCGCAGGCTATTGAGAAGGGCTTTCTGCCGGAGCACACGAAGGTGGTCATGAATGCCGACCGTCGACTGCACGTGGCCAAGGAAGAGGTGAAAGCCCTCAGCGAACAGGGATACGCCGCTCCGCCGGTCCGCAATAAGATCCGCGTTCTGGGCGAAAAAACCCTCGCAGCGATCAAGGTCTCTCTCCGCGGCTATCGCGAAGGCGGCTATATCAGCGAGTACGACGAATTCCTCGCGACCAAGCTTGCCCACGTCATGTGCGGCGGCGAGCTGTCGAGCCCGCAGGATGTCCATGAGGACTATCTCCTGGAACTCGAGCGTGAGGTATTCCTCAGCCTCCTCGGCGAGGAGAAAACCATGGCGCGCGTGCAACACATCCTGGAGCACAACAAGCCGCTCCGCAACTAAGCGAACCGCACGACGACGCGCGAAGCCTGCGGGTGGCGCCGGCAACGCACCGGTCCGCCCCGGGCATCGCGACACATTGACGATTTTTACAGAACGGGACGATACGACCTAATGGAAGCAAAGAACGGAGCATATATCGTAAGCAGCGTGCGGACGGCCGTAGGAAAAGCCGGACGCGGCACTCTGAAGGATTACCGCCCGGAAGAAATGGGCGCGCACTCGGTCCGCGGCGCGATGGACCGCGTCGACGGACTCGAGCCCGAGATGGTGGACGATGTCATGATGGGCTGCGCCTTTCCCGAAGGTCCGCAGGGCATGAACGTGGGACGCATCATCGCGCAGAAAGCCGGTCTCCCGGATTCCGTCCCGGGCGCCACCGTGAACCGCTTTTGCTCGTCCGGCCTGCAGACGATCGCCATGGCTTCGCAGGCGATTGCTACGGGCACCGCAGATGTCGTCGTGGCCGGTGGCGCGGAATCGATGAGCGCGGTTCCCATGAGCGGCTTCTTCTTTCAGCCCGATCCGCAGTTGACGGAGGACGATATCGACTACTACGTTTCAATGGGAATCACCGCCGAGAACGTAGCGGAAAAGTACGGCGTGTCGCGGGAGGACCAGGACGCATTCGCGCTCCGCTCTCATGAGCGCGCCGTCGATGCGATCGACAGCGGAAGGTTCGACGAGGAGATTGTGCCGCTGGAGGTTGCTCAAACGTACTACAACGGCGCCGACTTTGGTAAAGGGTCGACGCACACGCACGAAACCACGTTCGATGTGGACGAAGGACCGCGGCGTGACACCAGCATAGAAGCGCTGGCCGGCCTGCGTCCGGCGTTTCGGCGGGGCGGAAGCGTGACGGCCGGCAACTCGTCGCAAACTTCGGACGGCGGTGCCGCGTCTGTCGTGATGAGTCAGCGCATGGTCGACGAGCTCGGGGTTGACCCGCTGGCACGCCTCGTGGGCTTCTCTGTTGCCGGCGTCGCGCCCGAATACATGGGCATCGGCCCGGTGGAAGCCATCCCGAAGGTGTTGAAGCAAACCGGCCTCTCGCTGGACGACATCGGCCTGGTCGAGCTCAACGAAGCCTTCGCGGCACAGGCGCTTGCTGTGATCCGCGAGTCCGGCCTCGACGAGGACATCGTGAACGTCAATGGCGGTGCCATCGCTCTCGGTCACCCGCTTGGATGCACCGGCGCCAAGCTCACCTCCACGCTGATTCATGAGATGATCCGCCGAGAGGTCCGGTATGGCATCTGCACGATGTGTGTGGGAGGCGGAATGGGCGCTGCGGGTGTCATCGAAAACCTGCGCCTCTAGCATATAGACCCTGCTCCGGGGCTCCGGCCGTGCTCCGCCCCTCCGTTTCCTGAGAGGCGGCATGGTCAGAGTTCCCGGCCTGGTGGGCGCATAAGAAAAATTGCAGGCTCGTAAACAATTTTCCGTTAACTGGGTATACCTGTATGGTTAACGGTGTTAAGTGCTACTGAGCTCCGCCTGAGGCGGGGTCGATACCTGACGACCGCTCCTGGAGCCCCCGAATGGCAACAACCACAAGACGAACGCAGTCATGAATTTACCTTACTTCGACGTATTCTCCAGCCTGCCGACCGCTGGCGTGGTTGCCGGGGTTCTGCTGGTGCTATTTGTGCTCGGCTTTACGGGGGCTCCACTCGCGTTGTGGGCCGTTGCCGGTGCCGCCGCTCTCTACGGTTTCGGCGCACCGATGTGGGTCTGGATCCCCTACGGTGTCCTGGCGGTGGTCTTCAACCTTCCGCCGATTCGGCGTATCGTGAGTTCTGCCGTCATGAAAATGATGGAAGCGCTTCAATTCCTGCCGGTTATTTCGGAGACGGAGCAGACGGCGATTGACGCCGGAACGGTCTGGATGGACGCGGAACTGTTTTCGGGAAAACCGGACTTTAAGAATACGCTGGATCAGCTTTATCCCGAGCTAACGGACGAGGAGCAGGCGTTTCTGGACGGCCCCGTGGAAGACCTCTGCGCGATGGTCGACGATTGGGACGTTCATCAGCGGGGAGACCTGCCCCAGGAAGCATGGGACTTCATGAAAGAGCACGGCTTCTTCGGCTTGATCATCCCGGAGGAGTACGGCGGTCTCGGATTCTCGGCAGAAGGGCGGAGCGCCGTGGTCCAGAAGCTGGGCACGCGCTCGCTTCCTTTGTCCATCACCGTGATGGTCCCCAACTCCCTCGGGCCCGGCGAACTGCTGCTTCACTACGGAACGGATGAGCAAAAGGACTACTACCTGCCCCGCCTCGCGGATGGCACGGACATTCCCGCATTCGCGCTTACCGAGCCGAATGCTGGATCGGACGCGGGTGCCATGACCTCCCATGGTGAGGTCTTCAAGAATGAGGACGGCGAACTCATGCTGCGCCTCAACTGGGACAAGCGGTACATCTCGCTTGCCGCCATCTCGGGGATTCTGGGCCTTGCGTTCAAGCTCGAGGACCCGAACAACTACCTCGGCAAGGGTACGGATCTCGGTATCACCTGCGCGCTCGTCCCCTCGGACGCGCAAGGCGTGAAGCTGGGCCGGCGCCACGACCCACTCGGCATTGCCTTTTACAACTGCCCGACCGAAGGGGAGAACGTAGAGCTGCCGATCGATGCAATCATCGGGGGCAAGGACGGCGCCGGACGCGGATGGCAGATGCTCATGGACGCCCTCTCAGCGGGGCGCGGCATCATGCTGCCGGCACAGGCCGCAGGGGGGCTTAAGTACTTCACACGCGTCGCCGGTGGACACGCCGCCGTACGCCAGCAGTTCGGTCTCTCGATCGGTAAGTTCGAAGGCATCGAGGAGCCACTCGCGCGCATCGCCGGCTTTACCTATACGCTCGAAGCAGCTCGCAAGTACACCAACGGCGCTGTAGACAGCGGCGAGAAGCCGTCGGTAGTTTCGGCCATCGCGAAGTACAGCTTCACCGAGCTGCAGCGTCAGGCCGTTAACGACTCAATGGACATTCTGGCCGGGAATGCGATCTCCCGCGGGCCGAAGAACCTGCTCGCGAATGCATACATTGGTACGCCGATCAGCATCACCGTGGAGGGAGCCAATATCCTGACCCGGACGATGATGATCTTCGGGCAGGGAGCCATCCGGTGCCACCCCTATGCGCTGACGGAAATCGAAGCCCTGATGGAGGGCGACGTGAAGAAATTCGATGGTGCCTTCTGGAGCCACATCGGACACGTGGTGCGCAACGGCTTCCGAGCATTCGGCCTCAGCATTACCCGTGGAATGCTTGCCGGCTCGCCGGTGAGCGGACCGCATGCTAAGTACTACCGCAAGCTGTCCTGGGCATCGGCAACCTTCGCCTTCATGGCGGACCTCGCCATGGGAAGCCTCGGCGGTGCGCTGAAGCGGAAGGAGAAGATAACGGGTCGTTTTGCAGACATTCTCATCTGGATGTACCTGGCGACGGCCACGCTCACTCGCTTCGAGAAGGAAGGTCGTCCCGAGGAGCAGGAAGACTTCATGCACTGGTCCCTGCAGTACGCGTTCGCACAGATTCAGGAGGCGTTCGACGGACTGTTCGCCAACATGAAGGTGCCCGGCCTCACGTGGCTCTTTCGCGGCGTCATCGGTCCGTGGAGTCGCTTCAACACGATCGGGTCCATGCCGAGCGATCACCTCGGTGGCAAGATTGCACAGGCCATCCAGGAGAAAGACGGCGCTCGCGAGTGGATGACCGAGGGCATTTACCTCACCGAGGAAGAAGGGGAAGCCCTCGGCGATCTGGAGATCGCCTTCACGCTCAGCCGGGAATCGTATCACATCGGCCAGACGATCAAAGACGCCGTCCGCGACGGACGCCTGCCGAAGAAGCGGCCGCTCGCACTTCTGGACCAGGCGCTTGAGCAAGGCATCATCTCGCCGGAGGATTACGAGACGGTTCAGCGTGCGGAGAAGGCCCGCACCCGGTACGTTGCCGTCGATGAGTTTGAGCTCGACGAGTACCGTGTGAACCGCGACATGCCGGGCGAACCGGTCGGGCGCGGTGCACTCGCCTCAAGTATCGCCGACGAAGTCGACCGCGCCCTGACCCCCACCGGCCCCGCCGGCGAGCCGGCACCGGACGTGCCCGGCACAGAAGCGCACGGTGACGGCGCCCGGGGCGACGGTGCCCGTGGTGACGGAGCGGCCGGCCTCGAGGCCGCAGACGACGACACGGAGGAAGCAGCCAGTGCGTGACCGCGTTCCACGTCGCCGCGCCTCTGCAGAGGCAAGCGCGACCCGTGCTATGACCGCCCGCCTGGAGAGTCGATCCTCCCCAGGTGGGCGTTTTTGTACTTATGTCGACGCCCCTTCGCCCGCCCTGGCAATGGGTTATATCGACGCTTGCGGATCCGTCCCGGGCGCCCGGACGAAGGTGAGATTTTGCGCCCGATTTTGTTTACTGAACGCCGCACCCGGGTGATAGCATCCGGTGTGCGTACACTCTGTCCTGCCCACATGAACACCTCCCTTTCCCATGAGCGACTCCTACTCTCCGACGCTTCTCGAAGACACTCACATCGTGGTCACTGGTGGTGGTACCGGACTCGGGCGGGCCATGGCCATGCGGTTCGCAGAGCTCGACGCGCGCGTCACGATCAACGGGCGACGCGAAGAGCCCCTCGAGACCACCGTTTCCGACATTCGCGAGGCCGGGGGCACGGCGGAGGGCATCTCCTGCAACGTACGCGAGGTCGACTCTGTGACAGCGTTCTTCGACGAAGCCGAGGAGCGACAGGGGCCGGTGACACATCTTGTAAACAACGCCGCAGCCAACTTCCTCGCGGCCGCAGAGGATATCTCCCCGAACGGCTTCGACGCCATCATCAAGACCAACCTGTACGGCTCCTTCTACTGCACGCAAACCTGCGGAAAGCGGTGGATTGATCGAGACGAGGAAGGCGTCGTACTGTCCATTGCAACGACGTATGCGGAGACGGGAAGCGCCTTCGTCCTTCCGAGCGCGATGTCGAAGGCCGGCGTAGTGGCAATGACGCGATCCCTGGCGGCCGAGTGGGGGACGGCAAACATTCGGTTGAACGCGATCGCTCCCGGTCCTTTCCCGACGGAAGGTGCGTGGGAGCGCCTCGTGCCGGGTACGGACATGGAGGAGCAGATGAAGCAGCGGATCCCGCTCCGCCGTTTCGGAGAGCCGGAGGAGCTCGCGAACCTGGCTGTGTTCATGCTGAGCGACATGGCGAACTACATGAACGGCGAACTCGTGACGTTCGATGGCGGAGAGGTTTTGACCGCCGGCGGTCAGTTCAACGACTTCACCCGCATGTCGCGCGATACGATTAAGTCAATGATGGACATGATGAAGCCGAAAAAGTAGGAATCATCAGCCGGTACGGATACGAAAGGGCGGGCACCGTCGGGTGTCCGCCTTTTCACGTCAATGCGTGGTCGGTTCCACAAAGGCGTGTATCGAGGCGCAGGTCAGGTGGGGGCTGAACCTGCAGTTGACGCGAGCGGTCGGCGGGTGCCGATCGAGCACCGGCTCGTACGTGGGGAACGGGTCGCAATTCCGCGACCGATTAGCACTCGCAGGGACTGAGTGGTAACAAATATTTGCAGGTAAACCTGACCTCGAAGCGAGTCATAAATGTGAATTCGTGCGGGCAGCCGGTGGATCCGTGGCATAATCGTTGACGTTGCATGGAGGGCGTGTTAGATTTTCATGAACACCCCCAGAGACAGGCCCCCGCTGATCTATGACCCCTCTCAACGTTGATCTCTTCACCGGCGCCGTACGTGACGTCGAGCAGACACAGTACAGGATCCTCGCTGCCTTGAAGCATGCGCGCGACGCATTCTCGGAAAATCGTATTTACCCGCACCTTGGCGATCTCGTGGCGTTCTACCGGTCGATTACCACCATGCTGGAGACGAGCGAGCAAATGCGCTCCAGGCGGAGCGGAACGGTGTCGGGCGTGGACTGGGACGAGATGGAGTTGACCTACGAGTGGCCGCAGCTGGAGGACGATGAGATGACTGTCGTCGCCCGGCTTCTGGAATGGGCGCTTCCTCACGTCGAGGATACGCTTAATGAAGGAAAAGCGGTCTACGAGTTCGTCGAGGAGCAACTTGAGGTCGAGACGGTTGGTATTGTGCCATCATACCTCAAGGAAGGATACCTGATGGTCCCCGATCGTACGGAGAGCGAATTTCGGGTCTTTCGGTACACGATGTCCGTCGTCCGCGACGATGGGGAGAAGGCGCGGATGCTCCGCACGACGCTCTGTCGGTCGGTCTCCTGCAAGGATGTAGAGCCGCACCCCAGTTCGATCAAGCTGGAGCTGGTGAAGGAGCGGCGCGATTTGCCGAATCCGGCGACGTATCTCTTCGATACCGACGTGGCATTCCCGTACGAAGAGACGATGCTACCCGTGGTCAAGCGCCGCCTGCTTCGTCATCTTACGCGAGAGACCGGGAGAGCGTGACGCCGCCGTCAGGCTGTGCGGAGCCCCCTTGCTGCGCGTGCTGACCCTGGCGATGAGTCGATCCATGATCATTGTTTCGAGTCACGCCGCCGTGAGGGACGGCACCCCGTTTAGAACGGTCTCCGCGGCATCCGCGCCGGATTGCATGGCGTCGCCGACGGAAATCCCCGACCGGTAGTTGCCGGCGAGATGGAACCCGGGATTGCGTGACTCGATCCGGTCGATGACCGCTCGTACCTGCCCGTGATCCTGCGTATACTGCGGGATCGCGCGTTGCCACTGGATGTGCCGGATGAAGTTCGGTTTTCCCCTCACGCCGAGAAGATGTCGAAGGTCTTGCAGCACGGTGGAGCGAACCTCTGATGTTTCTTCGAGGCCCATCTTCGGGTGCCGCGTTCCGCCGACGAACGTGGTCAGCAGAACCTGGCCGTCCGGAGCACGACCAGGGAAGAGCGTGGAGGAGAACAGGCATCCCAGGATGTTGAAGTCCCGCTCGACTTTCGGAACCAGCATCCCGAAGCCATCGAGGGGATGGTCGACGTCGTCCCGGTCGAATCCGAGAGCGAGCACGCTCACCGGCGGATAGGGCACGTGTTCGAGCGGGCTCAGGTCAACATCGGAGGGGAAATCGATCGCCGGTAGCCGGTAGAGCGGAACCGTACTGATCACAGCATCAAAGAAATGCATACGCGTCGCCCCGTCTGCCTCCCGGGTCGCCACATGCCAGCGCTGTTCATCGCGCCGAAGAGCTTCGACGGGGGTGCTCAGGTGGACCGACTCATCGAGCGCGTCCGTCATCGCGCGAGGAAGCGTCTCCAACCCCTTGCGAAACGAGTAGATAGAACCGGATCGCTTGCTCGAAGAAGATCGGTTGCGTGCTGCATGAATCATGCCCCGGAAGAGCGAGCCGTGCTCCGCCTCCATTTCCTGCAGGCGAGAGAATGCGTGACGGACAGACAACTGGGCGGGATCACCGGCGAAAATGCCGCCAACAAATGGGTCGACTGCGTAGTCCAGAATCTCCCGGCCGAGGCGTCGTCGGACGAAGGAAGCGACGGTTTCCGTCTCGTCGTCGCTGCGGCCGATGAACGGCTCCATCAGAAGGCGAAGCTTCCCCTTTGCGCTGAGGAGCGAGGTCGTCAGAAACGATACCGGGGACATCGGGAGCGGAACGGGTGTGCCGTCCTTTACAACGAATCGTTGTCGGGCAACCGACGACGCGTCGACCACCTGATCGCGAAGGTCGAGGTTGTCGATGATCTCCGGAAGAAGGTCATTGGTGTCACGTAGCGAGTTCGGTCCGTGCTCGACGAGAAAGCCGTCGACCGTCTCGCTGCGGATCATGCCGCCCGTTTCACTCGTGGCTTCGAGCACCCGTACCGGGACGCCTGCCTGTTGAAGTTTGTAGGCGGCTGTTAGGCCAGCAATTCCTGCACCGATGATGCCGACTGACATAAATGGGACGAGAGGGGATTGAGGGAAAGGTCGGAGCGTAGCAGCTCGAAGGTCCGGGTATCGTCAGGATCAAATTTACGACTGCGGGCCGATCCTGTTCGTCCCAATAGGGCAAAGACGTTCCTCTGCCACGCCTGCTATAACGGCCTCTTGCCTCGACGCTGACGCCGTCCCTGACAACCTTGACGATGTTGCTATGGTGCCGTGTGTACCCGTCATCAGGCGACGCGCGGATTGCAATGTGAACGGTCGCGCCGGCCCGCGGTGATGGTGCGGTCGGGTTTCAGAGCGAAACCACGATTACATGCGACCGGTATATAAACGAGTGCGAACCTGAAAATAAGGCCCAAAGAGGTTGTACGATGGCAACAAAAGCAATGAACGAGAGCTGGCGTCGCGTCCGAGACCAGATCAAGGCGATCTGGGACGACGCAGATTTCGACGACAAGGAAATGAAGCGCGCCCGCGGCGAAATGCACAAGATCGTGGGGCTTATTCATGACAAGACGGGAGAATCGCCGGAGGAAATTCGCCGCAAGATGAGCGCAATCCTGTAAGGGCCACTCGGTCCGCACCGTCGCCCGCCGTTCTTCTCCGTGGCTGTTCGCGCCATGGATGAGTGTCTGGCGATTCTTGTGCGTGCTGGTACACGGCGCCACCCGTCTTCACCAGGACGGGTGGCGCTTTTTTAGACGAAGGATTTGCGTCCTCAGGGATCTTCTACACCGTTCGAAGGGCGTCGTGGATGCGGTCTGAGAGACCGTTTGTGACGCTGGCGGGGACGAAGATACGGTGCAATTTGCGGAGACTCCGTGGTCGCACGGTTTCGTTTGGGGTTCGGGCGGAGTACGTTGAGGCACCCTCACCGACCTTCGTCTTGCTGCCCGACCTGTATGTCTTCGCCGATCACATCCATTGGCTCGAGTGCCGATCCTGAAAGCGCTTCCTACCAGAAGCGAGCGGCTCATTACGAGGCGCTTCTTCAAGAGCTTCGCGAACGTGAAGCCGAGATTCGTAAGGGCGGGGGGGAGCGCCGGATGCAGCGAGAACACGACCGCGGGAAGCTCACCGCCCGCGAACGTATCGAGGCGCTGATCGACGATCCCGAGACGTTTCACGAGATCGGCATTTTTGCCGGTGATGGAATGTACGACGAGGAGGGGGGCTGTCCGGCCGGCGGCACCGTAATGGGCCTGGGCCATGTCAACGGGCGACGCGCTGTGATCGTGGCGAACGACGCCACCGTCAAGGCGGGTGCATGGTTTCCGATCACCGCTAAAAAGAACCTGCGCGCCCAGGAGATTGCCCTGGAAAACCACGTCCCGATCATTTACCTCGTCGACTCCGCCGGCGTCTTCCTGCCAAAGCAGGACGAGATCTTCCCGGACAAAGATCACTTCGGTCGGATTTTCCGCAACAACGCGATTCTGTCGAGTCGCGGCATTCCACAAATTGCAGCCATTATGGGCAGCTGTGTGGCTGGGGGGGCGTACCTTCCCATCATGAGCGATGAAGCCATCATCGTGAACGGAACCGGATCCGTGTTTCTCGCCGGGCCCTTCCTCGTGAAAGCTGCGATTGGGGAAGAAGTCGATGCCGAGACGCTCGGCGGCGCCACGACCCACTCCGAAATCTCGGGCGTCACCGACTACGAGGCGGACGATGATGAGGACGCGCTTCAGATTATTCGCAATCTGATGGGCCACATGGGTCCGGAGCACCGGTTCGGCTACAGCCGCAACGAGCCAGCACCTCCCGCCTTTGCCCCGGATGACATCTACGGCCTTTTCCCGGATCAGGGTACTTCGCAGTACGACATGCACGAGATTCTCGCGCGGATCGTCGACGCGGACTCGTGGACGGAGTACAAGAAGGGGTACGGCCGGTCTCTTCTGACCGGGTACGCGCGC
This sequence comes from Longibacter sp., assembly GCF_051155795.1. NCBI lineage: Bacteria > Pseudomonadati > Rhodothermota > Rhodothermia > Rhodothermales > Salisaetaceae > Longibacter > Longibacter sp. Next base: position 37,470 of record NZ_DAXETW010000086.1, on the reverse strand, counting down.
ATCGACGGCTGGAACGTAGGCATCGTTGCCAATCAGCGCTCCGTCGTCCGGAATCGCACCTCACACGAGAACAAGGGGGAAATTCAGGTCGGCGGCGTCATCTACGCGGATGCCGCCGACAAGGCCGCGCGGTTCGTGATGAACTGCAATCAGAAAGAGATCCCGCTGGTTTTTTTTCAGGACGTCACCGGCTTCATGGTTGGCAAACGAGCCGAGCACGGGGGGATCATCAAGGACGGCGCGAAAATGGTCAATGCCGTGTCGAACTCCACGGTACCGAAGTTTACGGTGGTGATGGGCAACTCGTACGGGGCGGGCAATTACGCCATGTGCGGCCGGGCCTATGATCCGCGTCTGATGCTGGCGTGGCCCACGGCGCGGATCGCGGTGATGGGCGGCACGCAGGCATCGAAGGTGCTGAAGCAGATCCAGGTCCGAAAGCTCGAAAAGCAGGGGAAGGAGCTATCGGCAGAGGACGAGCAGGAATTGCTGGACGAGATTCAGAACCGGTACGAGGAGCAGACCACGCCGTACTACGCAGCCGCGCGGTTGTGGGTGGATGCCATCATCGACCCGGCCCGAACGCGGGAATGGATCTCGGCAGGCATCGACACGGCGGATCTGAATCCAGAGCTCCCGCCGTTCAACGCCGGCGTCATTCAAACATGACCGATCACGTTGCCCCTTCCGCTACCTGTGCACCGTAACCACGGTGCAGGTGCGGCGTACCAGCATCGGGTGCCTGCCTCAGTCAAAGCGGATCCGACATGTCTACCCCTTCTGGAATGCGCGACCGGATCAAAAAACTAATGCGCCGCGGACGTGAGCGATTGAGTTCGAAAGCCGCAGCGGTTCGTGACCGGGCCTCCGGCGTTTCGCCGTCGGACGTCCGCAACCGGCTGGAGTCCATGGACGCCGATGCCGTCCGGGAAAAGCTTGAACAGATTGATCCTGCCTTCCTGTCCCGTGGTGCGGACGAAATTACCGATGCGGACGCAGACCGCGTGGCCCGGAGCGCCGATGAGATCGCGTCTTCGTTTGACCGATCCGGGGCCCTCGGCCGGTTACTTGACGATGGGCACCTGCTTCTCCAGATGGTAAAGGACGCGCGCTCGGGACGCTACCGAAGCCTTCCCCGATGGACGCTGAGTGCCGTGGTCTTTTCGCTGCTCTATGTTCTGAACCCGATGGACCTTATCCCGGACGTGATTCCGGGCGTCGGCGCCATCGACGACGCGGCGGTTGTCTCCCTCTGTCTGCTCCTAATCGAGCAGGACCTCCTCGCGTATCGGTCGTGGCGCCAGGCGCTACCGTCGGTCCGAGACACAGGCAGGAACGGAGAGCGAAGCCCCGATGAGCCGCGGCATGGGGACGCCGATGGCGACGCCCAGCTAACGCGCAGCTCCTCCTCTCGGCAATAATGACGCAACGATACGAGCAATCCGGGTTGCTCGCCGGCAGTTATCGTTCGTTGACAGTATCCTATCACAGCGAATGGCAGGTCGCCTCGCGAGGCTCATGTGTCCGGGCCGTCGGCGGTCTCTACACGCCGCCCGTCGTGTAAGCTCCGACCGAGGTGCCGGCGGCCAACGCGCGTCCCGCGAACGAAGCCGGGAGGCGTCCCGTCGTGAACCCACCGTTTTCAATCTTGCCCTCCGGTGACCGGCCTCCATGCGCCGTCCGGCCGGGCGATCACACACTATTTGGCTTCATCCCGATGGCTGAAGAGCAACGTCAAACCTACGCAGAAGAAGTAGTAAACAGCCTGACCCATGGCTTCGGCCTCGTCCTGAGCGCAGCCGGACTCGCCGTCCTCGTCGTGCTGGCTACTCTGTACGGAGATGTCTGGCATATCGTGAGTAGCACCATCTTCGGCAGTACGCTCGTGTTTCTGTATGGCGCGTCCACCTTGTACCATAGCGCACGCACCCGGCGGATGAAACGGATTCTTCGAATCGTCGATCACATCGCGATCTTTCTGCTGATCGCGGGCACGTACACGCCGTTTACGATGGGACTGATGCGGGACGGGTGGGGGTGGACGCTGCTGGCGATCGTGTGGGGCCTGGCAATCGTGGGGCTGCTGTTTAAGCTTTTCTCCCAGCATCGCTTCCACTGGTCCGCGACGTCTCTCTACCTCGCGATGGGATGGGTCAGCGTCTTCTTCATGGAGCCGATGGCTGCGGCGATACCGTTTGGCGGTCTCGTTCTACTCGTTGCAGGCGGGCTGGCGTATACGGCGGGGGTCATCTTCTACGGTTGGCATTCGCTCCCGTACAGCCACGCCATCTGGCACGTGTTTGTGTTGGCCGGGAGCGTTTTCCACTACCTTGCCGTCGCATTCTACGTCCTGCCCTGGTAGGCGGTTGGCAACCACTTCCACGTGCCATCACACGTCGTATCGACCGAGCTCCGCTCCCAGCTCGGTGTTGGGAAACACCTCCCGTGCGGCGGTCAGATCGTCGGCTTTGTCGCCCCCGGGGAGGTGGACCAGGACGAGGCGCTCCACGCCTGCCTCGCGTGCCGTTTCTGCCGCCTGCACCGCCGAAGAGTGTCCTTCGGTTGCCCCCGTTGCCTCGTGGACGAGCAGGTCCGCCCCCTTCGACAGCTGCACCACCGCCGGGCACGGCTCCGTGTCGCATGAGTAGGCGATGACGCGCCCGGTCGGGCCGTGCTCGAACCGGAGCCCGACATTGTCGATACCGTGCTTCACGGGCCAGGACGCCACGCGCCAGACCGGGTCGTGCCACATCGTTGCGGCGGGCGTCGGGTCCGTCACGCGGAAGTCGATCTCGGGCGTGTCCCATTCCTCCGTGATCGAGGCAAAGGCATCCCACGTTCGGCGAACCTGCTCAATCGCCGCGGAAATGCCGAGCACGGGGATGGCCTCGTGGTGGCCGTACAGCCACAGTCGCTCCATGAAGAGCGGGAAGCCGCTGCAGTGATCCGGGTGGCCGTGAGTCACGATGAGACCGGCAACACGTTGCACGGATACGCTACACTCGCGTAGTCGCTGGAGAACGTCCGCCCCGCAGTCGACGAGGATTGTTGACCGCTGATCTGATTCGTCGTCGGTCACGGCCAGCATCGTTGTGGTGCGGTGCGGGTCGCTGACAGCGGCCCCGGTACCGAGGAGGTGGAGCGTGGGCATGGATCGTGGGTGGTTCGGAGAAGAAGAGGCCGGAACGGTGCGACGGGCGGTATCAGTGAGCACGACGCGGCTTGTGGGCGGGGGCTACGGGACAAGCAATGAATTTCGACAAACAAAAACACCCGCGCTCGGGGAGGAACGCGGGCGCTGTGGGCGAGGCGCGGGTTGGGTCTCGATGACCGGCGGTTCGGCCGGGTACGGCCTATCGCTTACGGCGGATCGTGTATTCCGTGAGTCCGACGAGTGCATCGCGTGCCGGCGACGGCGGGCTTCCGGCCAGGGCATCCCGTGCTTCCCCCGCCAGTTCTTCCATCCGAGTACGGGCGTAGTCGATCCCACCGTGGTCGCCCACGAACATAGCGACTTCCTTCAGGTCGGATCGGCTTTTCTCATCTTTCTTGATGATCCGCATGATACGCTTGCGGCTGCGTTTGCTGGCTTCGCGGAGGGCGACAATCACCGGAAGCGTGAGCTTTTTCTCCTGCAGGTCGATTCCGATCGGCTTTCCGGCATCCTGCATGCTGAAGTCGAACAGGTCGTCCCGGATCTGGAAGGCGAGACCGAGTTTCTCACCGAAGACCCGCATCCGCTCGACGTCCGTCTCCTCCTTCGTTGCGCTCAGCGCACCGGCCTTCGTGCAGGCCGCGATCAGCGACGCCGTTTTGTCCGAGATGATGCGAAAGTACGTGTCCTCATCGATGTCGAGGAATCTCGATTTCTCGATCTGAAGGAGTTCTCCCTCGCTCATGCGACGCACCGCATCCGACAGCGTGTGCAGCATGTCGTAGTCGTTGTGGTCGAGCGACAGCAGGAGGCCCCGGCTCAGGAGGAAATCCCCGAGGAGGACCCCGATCTTGTTTTTCCAGAGTGCATTGATGGAAAACATGCCGCGACGCGTCTCTGCGTCATCCACCACGTCGTCGTGCACAAGCGTCGCGGTATGCAGCAGCTCCACGAGCGCCGCGGCCCGGTAACTCGTCTCCGTCACCTCGCCGAACTGCTTCGCACTGAGAAGGACAAGCGCTGGTCGGATCCGTTTGCCTTTCTGACGGAGAACATACTGCGTGATCTTGTCCAGCAGCATATGGTCCGAGCGCATCGATTCCCGGAAGTACTCCCGGAAGTGGTCGAGTTCCGCCGCGACCGGCTGCCGTATCCCCTCCAGGGTCGTCGGGATTGGTCGATCGGCAACGGTTAGCTCCGGCGCTGGGCCGTCCGACGAATCTCCGGATACCTCGTCCCGGGTGTCATCCGGTCTCGAGGGAAGACCGTCCGGCGTTCCGTCACCGCGCTGTGCGTACGAGGTCGCGTCGGGCATCGCGTATTTTCAGTCATCATTGAAAGGTACGGTCGCTGTAACGGCACCATGCACCAAAAGTTTGGCGGGCCGCGAAAGATTTCTTCGAACGCGCGGTGAGGGCCCGTTCGTCGCGTTCCTGCCCTGCGCTGGTTTCCGGATGATCCAGATTCTGCGCTGGTCAGAGGCTGCGGGTCCGGCCCGGTCGGCGCGTCAGGGCGAGGTTGTGGTGCCCTGCCGTCGGAGAAGCCAGAGGAAGAACGGGACGCCACAGAGGGCGGTCAGGATGCCGACGGGCAGTTCCTGTGCGGGGAGGAGAGTCCGGGCGGCGAGGTCGGCCCAGACCATGAAGAGGGCGCCGACCAGGAAGCTCACGGGGATGAGCGTGCGATGGGTGACGCCGGCGACCATTCGAACCGCGTGAGGCACGATCAGCCCCACGAACCCGATCGCGCCGGAGGTAGATACGAGCGTCCCGGTCACGAGGGCTGCGAGAACCAGCAGCCCGCGTTTCAGGGCTTCCACGGGCACGCCGAGGTGGTAGGCCGGTTCTTCTCCCATCAGCATCGCGTCGAGCGGGCGAGCCAGGCCGGTCAGGAGGACCGCCCCGGCGATCGTTACAACGGCGGCACCCGGGATGAGGGCCCACCGCGCACCGCTGAACGAGCCCAGTAGCCAGAAAAGCACGGCGCGGAGGGCGTCCGGCTCCGGTGAGGAAAAGGTGACGAACGAGGTGATGGACGAGGTGAGCGCCGACATGGCGACGCCGGCGAGGAGGAGGCGAGCGACGGACACGTGCGATTCCGTTCGAGCAACGAGGTACACGATCACGATCGTACCGAGGCCGCCGAGGAAGGCCGCAACCGGCATTGAGACGGCCTTCGAGAGGACGGGCGGCAGAAACCCGAGGTAGAAAAGCGAGGCGCCCGCTGTGGCGCCACCGGAAATCCCGAGCACATAGGGTTCTGCGAGTGGATTTCGGACGAGCGTCTGCATGGCCACGCCGATAATCGACAGCCCGCCCCCGACGAGCATGGCGAGGACGACGCGAGGCATCCGGAGGCTCCAGACGATCCGGTCGATCGTCGGGTCGAGGGACTTGTCGATCAGTCCCAGTCGTGTGCCAAGCACCTGAAGGACGTCCGAGACGGCAATCTGAGCGCTTCCGATGGCGACACCGGCGGCGACCGTCACGACGACGGCGGCGGCAAGAGCACATCCGGTGAGCCATGGGCGAAGCATGAGGCAGGTCGAGCCGTCAGGGAGGAAGGTCGGCGGGATGCGTCCCGGAAGCGCAACCGACTTATCGGCCGTTGGATACAGCCGCGCCTGGTGTACGCGGGTGCAATAGGTCGGAAAGGTGACGCGCACCGTCGACGAGTCGGGGTCCGGGCCGGAAGAGAAGGCCCCCGGGAAGAGTGTAGACACGCCCGTCCTGCACCGCCGGAAGGATGTCAAACGATGGATGGTGCTTCAGCAACGCCTCTGGGAGGTCACCATCCCCGAAGGCGCCGACGATCACATCTGGCCGGGCGCTCAGAACGTATTCCTCACTCAGCGTCGGAGCACTGGCGTCAAGGTCCGACGTGATGCTGGATCCCCCGGCGGCTTCGACGAGCGTGTGTACGTAGCTTTCCTTGCCGAACGAGTAGAGAACGTCGCTTCCCGCGAGTACGAGGACGCGAGGTCGGTCGGAGCGGTCCTCAATATGGCGGGCCGACCGCGTTCGGATGTCGTCGAACTGTCGGCTCAGCGCTTCTGCACTGTCAGTTGCGATGTCCTGCGTGCCTGCAAGCATGCCGATGCGTCGGATCCCGTCGAACACGCTTTGCACCGTCGGGAAGGAGAAGAAGTAGACGGGGGTTCCGAGGGACTGAAACGTGTCCGCGTCGCGGGTCGCGTTCACCTGGGTGGTTGCAAGGATGAGATCCGGTTCGAAGGAGACGATCGCCTCGAAGTCGATGGGCAGGACGCTCACGTGCGGTAATGAGTCGACCGCAGCGGGGACGTCGTCCGAGGGACCGACGGCAACGACTCGGTCACCGGCACCCGCCGCAAACAGCATCTCGGTGAGGTTGGGCGCGAGCGGGATAATCCGATGGGTAGGCACCGGGTATTCGACCTCTCGGGCGAGGTCGTCCGTCACGACGCGCGTCGTATCGGTGGAAGATTCTGGTGACGGAGCATCCGAGGTGCAGCCCGCCGCGAGGAACAGGACGCACAACAGAACACCGAATACCGCGTGATCAGAAGCCGATTGGCGAGGGCTGTAGAGGCGCTTCAGCGGGGAGTACATCGACTGGGAAGGCAAAACGTAGTGTGGTGAAGGATCTTACACCGTCGTTGGGCAGGAGTAGGCGGTGCGGGCAGAAGATGACTCAGTAGAGCAGGTAGATTTTGTCCGAGACGGGCAAATGAGGAGAAAACATCGCCGCAGTGCGGACAATATTGGGGTGAAATCGACGACTCATTACACTTTCGCCGGTGAACCGCTTGGAATTCTCTTGTATGCTAATGTAGATTTTACCATCCGATACAAATGTCGCCGTTCCTGTCTGTGATGCATCCGGGAGCGATCGTCTTTGTCCCTTCGGACCGGCACCTGTACACGACTCCGGCGTCACCGTTCGTTTTTTCCAGGCCCTTTCGGTGGTGCGAGTCGCATATCATCCGAGTGCCGCGCCTCTCTATGTTTTCAAAGGGTACCCATCTGCTATGAAGAAGAAAATCTACGTCGTCGACGACGAGCCGAAGATCGGCAAGTTATTCACGAATGTTCTGGAGCGGGACGGATTCGAGGTGAAGGCATTCATGAATCCGGTGAAGATGCTGAAGACGCTTGAGGAGGAGAAGAACGCCGTGCCGGACGTCGTGCTTGCCGACATGATGATGCCGGAAATGAATGGCGTTGAGCTACTGGAAACGTTAAAAGATCGCGGCGTCAGCGTCCCGGTGATCATCATGACGGCGCATTCCTCCGTGCAGACCGCGGTCGAAGCGATGCGGCAGGGCGCCTTCCATTACCTTCAAAAGCCGGTAAACTTGGAGGAGATGCGGGCGCTGTTGGATAAAGCGCTCAAGCTGTACGGGGCGCAGCAGGAACTGGAAGAGATCAAAACGAAGCAGAAGGCGAAGTACCCGATTGAGGGGATTCTTGGGACGAGCGATGCGATCGTCCGCGTGCGGGAAACGATTCAGACGCTCTGCGGCGCGTCGAATACCACCGTTCTGTTTTCCGGTGAGACGGGGACGGGGAAGAACCTGGCGTCGAAAACGCTCCATTACAACTCGCCCCGTGCGAAAAAGCAGTTCACGGAAATTAACTGCGCAGCCCTTCCGGATAATCTTCTCGAGGCCGAGCTATTCGGCTACGAAGAGGGTGCCTTTACGGATGCCCGCGACTCGAAGCAGGGCCTGATCGAGGTGGCAGACGGCGGGACGCTCTTTCTCGATGAGATTGACTCGATGAGCATGGCACTCCAGGCGAAGCTCCTTTCCTTCCTGGAGAGCCGGCAGTTCCGCCGTCTGGGCGGGGTGGAAGACCTCACCGTGGATACCCGCATTTTGTGCGCGACGAACGCCAATCTGGAGGAGAGCGTGAAGGACAAACGCTTCCGAAAGGATCTCTTCTTCCGGATCAACGTCGTGAACGTGAAGCTTCCCGCACTTCGGCACATGGACGAAGATGTGCTCGTGATCGCCGATCACCTCATTCAGCAATTCAGTCGGGATCTGGGGCGCGAAGTGCAGGGCTTTACCGAGGCGGCCGAGCAGAAGCTGCTGGATCACATGTGGCCCGGCAATGTTCGCGAACTCCGCAACGTACTCGAGCGGGCCATGATTTTCGCCCGCGGTGAGAAGATCACCGCTGACGACCTGACGCTGGCACCGCCCGGGCGTCTCGGCGAGATGCACGCCGCCGGGGAAGCGTTTCAGTTCCCCATGAACCGGACGCTAAAGGATCTGGAGAAGGCGTACATTCAGCGCACACTGGAAATTAACGATAGCAGCTACGCAGACATTGCCGACTCGCTCGGCATCTCGAAAAAAACACTGTGGGACAAGCGCAAGCGCTATAATCTCGACGAGGTCGTTGACCGCTGAGCGGTTGCATCCCCGTCCATCCTCACGAACGACGAACGTCAACATGGCTCTTCCTTCCCCTGAAACGCTCATCGACGAGCTCAATGCCCTGCGGGCCGATGTCAGTGCTGCCGGTGAACGGCACATAGATGCCGCCGTGGCGGCGCTTGAAACGCCCGCCTCCCCCGGCCTTGCGGGCCCGGAGCCTGCCCCGTCGCTCTCGGTCCAGGGACTTGCCGCACGCATCGACCATACGCAGCTTCGCCCGGAGGCGACCGACGCGGACATCGAGGCCACGTGCCATGAGGCGATCGACCACCAGTTCGCCAGTGTATGCATCGCCCCCTCGAACGTGCCCCTCGCGAATGAACTGCTGGACGGGTCCGGTGTGGCCGTGTGCACCGTGATCGGCTTTCCACACGGGGCCAATCAACCCTCGACCAAAGCGCACGAAGCACGCCAGGCCATCCAGGACGGTGCCACGGAGCTGGACATGGTGCTGAACATCGGTGCTCTCCGCTCCGGCGCCGTGGCCGACGTGGAGCACGACATCGCCGAGGTGGTGGCCGTCGCGCAGCGTGCGAAGGAGTCGGGGAGAACCGTCCTGGTGAAGGTGATTCTCGAAACCGCTCTGCTCACGGACGCGCAGAAGGCGGTAGCTTGCGTCGCGGCGAAGCAGGCCGGCGCGGACTTCGTCAAGACGTCGACTGGATTTGCCGACGGCGGTGCCACCCTTCGCGACGTCGCCCTGATGCGCCAGATTGTCGGTCCGGCGCTCGGCGTCAAGGCGTCCGGCGGCGTTCGCACATCGGACGACGTGGAAGCCATGATGGCGCACGGCGCAACACGCATTGGCGCAAGCGGGTCGGTGGGCATTGTGACCGGTGCCACTACGGAAGCATCGTATTGACCGCCCCGTGCGACGGGCAAATCGAGAGGGAGGGCAACGTAGGACATGCTACCGTCGGCCGTTGTCGTTCCGAACTGCAAACAGCGCGTTCGCCGTGCAAGAAACGCCGGCTCGCCTGGGCGGTAGCACCGCGCAGACTGTCGGCGTTTCGGTGCACCATTTCCCGATCGATCGTTACCACTTGAATTGCTTCCCTCCACTCGTGCCTGAACCTCGCCTGCGGGCTTCCTGTGAATCTGTCTCCTCTTTGTTCGTCAACCCGCCGCCCTGGCGTTGGGTCGTTGTTCGCGCTCCCGTTCTGTTGGCGGCAGCCCTCCTGCTCGCGGCCTGTAGTGGACCGCCGCAGACGACGGATTCCGGCAATGCCTCATCGGATCGCGGTCCGCGCGCAACGTCACCGGAGGAGCGAGAGGCCCGACGCGCAACGCTGGCGAGCGTGGAGACGTTCGATGTCGCCCAGTATGCCACGCCCCCGCCGGCTCGTGAGCTTGACGTGCAACACCAGGTCCCGGTCCAGCTGATGCAGGGCCGCGCAGACGAAGGCGTGACGCAGACGATCGACGGCTTCCGCGTACAGGTGTATTCCGCGCAGGATAAACAGTCCGCCGAGGAGTTTCGGGAGCGCGTGCGCCAGTGGTGGTCGGGGGCGCGCGATGATGCTCCGGAGGACATCTTCCGGGGACAGCTCCCGATCGTCGTCGAGTACGGGCAGCCGTACTACCGCGTCCGCATCGGTGCCTTTGCGTCCCGCGAGGAAGCAGCAGAGGCGCTCACCTTCGTGCAGGACGAGTTCGCCGATGCCTTCGTCGCCCGCAGCACGGTCACGATCACGCGGTGAGTCGTTGGAGCGTTGGAGCGTTGGGGCGTTGGATCGTTGAGTCGTTAGATCGTTGAATCGTTAGTGCGTTGAATCGTTGGTGCGTTCGGGATCGCCCGCCCACTCGGATTCAAATCCGACCCAGAACCTACGACCCACCACCTAAGACCCCCGGCTCACAGCCTCATCTCTACACCACGTCACCGGCAATCTCCGCCAGGTGATCGACAATCTCCTCGGCATACGTCTCGTGCTCGGGTTTCATCAGCACGCTCCTGAGAATGGCCGCATCTTCCCGGTCGGCCTTGAGGTGAGGAAATCGACGGGTCAGGCGGTCGGCCGGTAGACGATAGAGGCTCAGAAAGACCGGTTCGTCCGGATGGTTCATGGCCTCGTCGAACACGGCCCGGCTGGCGGCGTCGAGGGACGAGAGGGTGGAGGATGCCGGGACCGGAGCGTAGGCAACGATGTCGGTCTCCGGTGGGGCGAACAGGTGAAGCGCCTCTGACGCGTCGACGGCATGGGAAAACGAGCGGGCGGCCCGGAGACAGGCGGCAAGAATGGCACCGACCCCTTCGGTCGGATGAAGAGGCAGCGCCTGGAGCGTTGCCCAGAGCGCTCCGGCGGCTGCGCCGGCGCGGGAGCACTCCAGGGAAATTTCTCCGAGGTGAAGGTCGTCGGAGGTGAAGTAGGTGTACGGAGAGTCGTGCCGGTAGAAGCGACCGACGCCCGGGTCGCGGAAGAGAACGGCCCCGCATCCATACGGCTGCAACCCGTGCTTGTGGGGGTCGATCGCAATCGAGTCGGCCTCCGCGAGCGCTCGGAAGTCATCTGCCGGAAAACCGTCGAAGGAGGGAACCTCAGGGCCTGCGACCAGCCGGAAGAAGCCGCCGTAGGCCGCGTCCACGTGGACGCGAACGTCTGCCGACTGGCACCGCGCGATGATCTCATCGATCGGATCCACGGTCCCGAGCCCGGTCGTTCCTGCGGTGACGACAACGGTTCCAACGTTGCCCGTGGCGAGGGCGTCGTGCAGTTCATCGAGATCCATCCGACCGTGGTCGTCCGTCGCGATGATCACAGGGTCGACTCCGAGCACGCCGCACATCCGCCCATGGGTGTAGTGCGCGTCCGCGCTGAACGCAATCGTCCGGTCGGGGTGCGACTCGCGAGCGACCCACAGCGCTTCTAGATTGGCGACGGTTCCGCCGCCCGTGAGATGCCCGAGTGCATCCGCGGGTAGGCCAAGCATCGCACCGAGGTCCTGAATAACCTCCTTTTCCATGTGACTGGTCGGTGGGCCGCCGTCCAATGCGTGATTGTTTGGGTTGATGCACATGGCAGCCGTGTACGCGGCTACGGCAATCGGGTGGGGCGGCTTGAGCATCTGACCCGCGTAGCGCGGATGGCCGAACGGGTAATTCCCCCGAAGGCGATCCGTGAATGCGTGTAGGACCGACTCCAGCCGGTCGACGTCGACGAGGGTGGATGGATGGGATCGGTACGCGCCCCACCCGCCTGTCCATTCCTCGACGGCACCGACGGTCTGGTCGATCATATCCCGTATATCAATCGATTGCTTCTGTTCTGGGTCAGAGGCGAAAAGCGAGCCGGACGTGGCGTCGGACATATCGTCGAGAGCGGGGCGAGAGTCGGCGGAATAGGGGAGAGCAAAGGTACGTGTGGACCTGCGTAATGTCACCCGCCCGCTTACCGTCGTCTCGTCGGGAGGAACACGTGACGTTTGTGTGAGCGCTTCTCCGCAAGGGAACCACGATCCGCCAATGTATGTGTTATCCCACGTAATTTCGAGTCGCGCGAGGGTGAACCTGTATTGTGCCGATGGGCAGCATTCTGAAGGAGCGGATTAAGCAAACCAAGGAGTTCGAGAGCACGGCCCAGGAGGCCATGCTTAATCTCTTCGTTGCTGCGGCCCGGGTGCGGCGCGAGATGGAGAAGGTGTGCCAGAAGCACGACCTGCAGTTCAGCCACTACAATGTGCTTCGCATCCTTCGCGGCGTGCATCCGGACGGTCATCCGCGCTGTGAGATCATCGAGCGGATGATTGATCCGTCGCCGGATGTGACCCGTCTCATGGACAAGTTGGACGATCGCGACCTCGTATCGCGCTCCCGGAGCGAGGAAGATCGCCGCATGACCATTCATACGATTACGAGGAAGGGCTTGAACCTCCTCGAGCGCATGCACCCGGACGTACAGGACGTGCAGGGGTGGTTTAATGAACGGGTGGCCGACCGCGACCTCCGAAACCTGTCCCGAATCTGCGAGGGCATTTACGGCGAAGGCATTTACGGCGAGGGCGACCACGCGTGACGGCGTTTTGCCTGACGCCTGCAACCATGTGACTCACTCCCACCTATCTTGTCAAAAATGTGTGATCACACATTTGTTGTGACGCACAGTTGTTAAACGACCACCGGTTTTGCACCGGTGCACGGAAGACTGAACTGTTTTTACAACCCAGACCAAACCAACCATTATGGCTACGTTTGCAGAGCTTGATCAGCAACTCAACGACATGATCCTTCAGGGCAAGATTCTGGAGGCCTTCGAGAAGTTCTACGCCGAAGATGTCGTGATGGAAGAAGGCGACCAGCGCCGCGAGGGCAAAGACGCGAACCGCGAATATGAAAAGCAGTTCGTCGGTGCGCTGCAGGAGTTTCGCTCCGCTGAGATTCACTCCCGGGCGATTGATGAAGAAAACCGAGTCACCCTCTCCGAATGGGAGAACGACTTCACGCTCGAAGGGGTAGGCGACGTCGTACAGAAGCAGGTCGCCGTTCGCACGTGGAACGAGGACGGACAGATCACGCACGAGAAGTTTTACACGCTCAGCTAATCGAGCGTCCGACGGGTTCCTACAGGGGGACCGCGTGTCCACCGAAAGCACCCTGGCTGATTCCGTTGGATTGGAAGGTGCGGGTCCGAGAGGGCTCGCACCTTCTGCGTTTTGGGGATTCCGTGGACGACGTCGTGGACCGATTGCGTGAGTCGCCTCAGCCTCGATCGCTCCCCCCGCGTGCCTGTGTAGAGAGATGCAGCGGAGAAAATATTCGGGCACAGGGAACGTGCTGCCACCGGGATTCGTGCATCCCCCGACGATCGTCTGGGTGCACCGAATCCAAGCGTGCGCAGGCCCGGCGGCGAATATTCCATGTCGGGGATGGGTCTCCGCGATGATCGTGCTGCGAGGACGTACGATCCGGCGTCCGCGCGTTCTTGACGCGCTTGTTCATCGCGCCGGGAAGCCGTTTTTTCTACCTGGTCGCTTTCGGCCGGGGCTTGAATGATTTCCCCCAACGTCCCGATACATCACCTCTGACTATGCTCCCTGAATGGGCTCCAGATCTTCTTGCGTTTGCCGGTCATGCCCCACTGATCCTTCTTCTCACCGGGCTCGGCGTTGATCTCCTCACGTTGCTGCGGCCAAAGTGGAAGTCCGGCCCGGACGCCGCCACCACGGTTTACGTAGCAGCCGGCATCTCGGCGGTCATCATCTATCTGACGGGTCCGGACGCAGTCGCCGGCATCTATCAGGTCGATGGTGTTGCGGCGGTCTTCGATGAGCACGTGACCTTCCGCTGGTACACGATGTTGTTCGCAGCGGTCTACGGGCTCATTCGTCTTGGTCTGTCGTTTGTCCCCGCTGTGCAGGAGCTGATGGTCACGCAGGTCCTGGTGGTTCTGGTTGCTGCCGGCGGCATCTATCTTTCATGGCAGACGACGACCGCCCGCGCCGAGCTGGTGTACAGTTACGGCGTCGGGGTGGAGCCGGTGGCGGAGATGCGCCAGCAGCGGGCCGCGCGTCAGGAAGAAGAGCCGCAGGGGTACGTCGAGCGGTCGGACTCGTGGAGCTGGACGCCGACGTCGCCCGGCGCGTGGAAAGGCGTGATGACCTGGGTGGACGGTGCCCCCACAGATGTTCAGAGCTTCATGTTCGAACCAGAAGGAGACGGCACGCGCGGGCTCGCGCTCTACATCCGTGATCAAACGGTCCTGTTTACGCCACCGATGGAGATGCGAACGGCCGACGTCCGGGCGACCCTGAATGTGGATGCATTCGACGGTAGCGTGCAGCTTGTCCACAATGTCCGCGGTGCCGCGTTTTACGATTACCTGCAGCTCGAAGGCAATCAGATTCGCCTCGCACGCAGGGAGGGAAGCGCCGTCCGCGTACAGGATGCGGCGGATTACGGCCTGCAGGGCTGGCGCTCGTACCGGTTAATCGCCGACCGGACCCAGCGGCGCGCGTTCGTGGGAGACCAGATGGTGGTGACCGGCAGCGATACCCCCGCTTCCCCCGGCACGGTCGGGCTCCGACTCACGGGGACGGGCCTCGTCCGGATTCGGTCGCTCTCCGTGGATCCGATCCCGCAGGACGCAGAGCCGCCCGCAGATACAACGGCGGACTAAGCGCGCATCCGGCATCTACGGTACCCCCGTCTACGATAACGCATCTCGAGCACGGCCGCATCGCGTTCCGGCAGGGACGGATTGATCTTCATGTCCGTTCCAATCTCAACGCGGGCGTCGATGGAGATGCGCGGATGAATACGGAGGCTCCAGTGAAGGTGGGGAGCGTCCGAACGATGCTGGAGAGCTGTCCGAATGAAGAAGGTGAAACCCGGTCCGCCGAGCGCGCGACGGATCGCCCGGAGCACATCCCGAAGCGTTTTAGCCAGCACATCGTCGTGCCCGTTTGGCCGGCCGAACTCCGGCTCGTGACCGGTCGGCAGGATTCAGGCCTCGTACGGCGCAACCAGCGACTCGACCTGCTCGACCGGCATCTGTGCGATGGTCTGGTGGTGCCGAGGCGTCGCGATGATGACTTGCTGCTTTCCTTGGCCGCTTGCCCAGTCGAACGTGACGCAAGATGCAGAAGCCGGTTCGACGTCGTCTGAGAGCGCCGGATAATTGTTGGGCACGGCTCGCACGTCCCATGTGGCGCGTCCCGGTCTCTCAGGCGCGCCGTCTCCCCGCTCTCGGCCTTTCTCAAACAGGACGGCGGGAAGCTGGTCTTCCTGGCCGGGGCAAAAGGGGCATCCGTCGACCGGGCCCTCGTGTGCCGGGGACGCACCTGTATCATCGAAGTGCTTTGGTCGGTCGCTTCGGGCCGGCGCGCAGATCACCCGTTGCTTCGTGATGGCGTCCTGGCGAAACTCGGAGACGTCAGGCGTGCGGTGCGATGCAGCGAGGGAGGGGAGGGTAAAGCAGAGCTATGTATGAACAAACCGCACGCCACATGTGGTATGTAGACGTGCGGTTTCGAACCGTCCATAGCTGAATCGTGCGGTCGGTCTTACCGGAGGGCGTCCTCCAGTACGGTGGCGGCATCCGTCTTCGCATCCCGGTACTTGACGATGATCGGCGCGTAGACCGAAAGCCCGTGCTCATCCCCGAATGAAGAGTCGACGGACCGGGACCCCGGCACAACGACCGCGCCCTCCGGCACCTCCAGCGGATCGTCGCCGCTGCCCCGAATCACGGTCTCGTTCACCGTGTCGTACAGTCGCGTTGATGCAGTAAGCGTCACTCCGGAGGCGAGAACCGCCCCCTCGCGAACGACGCATCCTTCGTACACGCCGCATCCGCCACCAACAAAGACGTCGTCTTCGATCACGACCGGTGCGGCGTTGATCGGCTCCAGGACACCACCGATCTGCGCCGCTGCGGAGAGGTGCACGCGCTTGCCGATCTGCGCACAGCTTCCCACGAGGGCGTGGGAGTCGACCATGGTCTCTTCATCCACGTAGGCGCCCACGTTAATGTACATCGGCGGCATGCAGACCACGCCGGACGCGAGGTACGAACCGGTGCGGACCGCGGAGCCCCCCGGGACGATCCGAACGTTCTCAGACTTGAGGACGGGACGGGGAGGAAACGTGTTTTTGTCAAAATACGGAAACCGTTCCGTAGAGTAGTCCACGATCTGCCCGATCCGAAAGCCGAGAAGGATGCCCTGTTTCACCCAGGCGTGAGCCGCCCACGTACCGTCGTCCTGCTGGGATGCCGCGCGCACGTCTCCCCGATTTAGCGCACGGATAAGATCGGCGACGGCGTTTCCTGCGGAGCCGCGGGCGACCTCGTCCCCCTGTTCAACGAGCGATTCGATTCGATCACGAAGTGTATCGGACATGGGCTGTCAATCGAGTGGATGGAGTCGGACAGTTACCGTATCAACCGCGCGTCGGACGGTCAAGCACGTGGCATGAAATTCCAGATGGAGTCGCGCTCCTGCGTTGCCGTCCGGTCCGTGTGGGCTGCATGGGTCTTCTCTACATGCCGATTCCCCAGACGACGGCAGCAGCGATCAGGGGCACGGCGATATTGTCGTTCACCGGCAGAGGCGCTGCTTCCGCCACTGCAGCCGAGAATGTTGCGGCGATTCGCGCGGTCCAGCTCAGCGGGAAGAAGGCGAGAACGAGAAGACCGGATGCGACAAAGGCGAGGCTTCCCTCCACCGTGTGCGACCGGCCAGGCCACCGGTGCCGCCCTATTGCACGGCCGACCAGAGCCGCGGCCGCATCCGCGATCATGGTCATGACGAAGACGGGGACTGCGATTCGGAGCGGGACGAACAGGGTCAACAGCGTGCCGCTGATCAGCACACTCGTCGCTCCGTTGATCACGACGCCACCTCCTACGTCCGGCAATTCCTCGGTGCGCATCAACGGCCCGAAAATCGTCCGAATGTGTTGGTTGAACGGCTGCCAGTACGCGCGGAGGACATCCGCTCCAACTGCCATCGATGTCACCGGAATAAGAATCCACAGCGCGAGATCCCGCCCTAAGAGGTGCATGCCGAGCGGAACGACCAGGGCGAGCAGGTGCAACGCCTTGCGTTTCAGTTCTGCCTGGTAGCCGAACGGCCGCTCCGAATCCTGCGGTGCAGGGGAGGAGGAGGGGGATGGAGGAGCCGTAGAGGTGTCGGACATATGAGGGCCCGGGGTTGCATAGGAGCGGTCGCAGGCGAAATCCTGCGTCCCATTTTGAAGTTCACCGGCCCCTGGTGGCCTGGGTTTCACGATGTTGCGACGCTCGCCCCACGGTCAAAAACTTTATGGCCGTGGTTGTACGTTACCCTTCCCCCTCGTTTCACAGACTCACAAGCCCTCGCGTCGGCCCATGACCCTGTACCAGACTCTCGCCTCGTCTGTGATTTTCGCCGTTCTCTTCATCGGGTTATTCGCCGGATGCCGCGCGGATGACACGTCGGATTCGTACACGGAAGATATGGCCGAGGAGCATGCGGCCGACACGCCCGAGGCCACGGAAGCGGCCCGTGAGCCGCTGATTCCGATCGACACCAGCACCGTCGCCTATGCCACGAGCGATGCCGGAAAGGAAATCACCGGCTACATGGCGGTGCCGGAGAATCCGGACTCCATCCTTGCGGCTCGGGGAATAGAGGCTGAGACGGAACGGTTGCCGGGCGTTGTTCTCATTCACGAATGGTGGGGTCTGAACGAGAACATTCGGACGGCAGCACGACGGGTATCAGGGGAAGGGTACCGCGTTCTGGCCGTGGACCTGTACGGGGGAAGCGTTGCCGACACGCCCGACGGCGCACGAGGACTCATGCAGCAGGCGATGGAGGCGCCCGACCGTCTGGCGGACAACCTCGCTTCCGCGAATGCCTACCTGCAGCAAGAGGCCGGGGCTCCACGGACCGTCGTGATGGGCTGGTGCTTCGGCGGAGCCATGACTCTCACCGCCGCCATCAACCAGCCGGAGGATTACGCCGGTGCCGTCGTGTACTATGGACGCGTATCCGACATCACAGCCGAGGCACTTGCCCCGATCTCGTTCCCCGTAATCGGGTTTTTCGGGGCTGATGACGGCAGCATTCCTGTATCATCGGTCCGTGACTTCGAGAACACCATGCAGGAGGTGGGTAATGAGATCGACGTCTACATTTACGAAAATGCCGGCCACGCATTTGCCAACCCGTCGGGCAGGAACTACCAGCCCGAGGCGGCTGCCGATGCGTGGAACAGGACGACGGCCTTTCTTCAGAAGCAACTCTACGGCACCGAGGAAGTGGGTGCGACCGGTAGCGGCGATTCCTGATCCGGAATCCGTGGGGGAACGTCGAAACGTGTGCTACGACGCACGTTCGAAGCCTGCGTCAAAGGATCGACCGCCCGGCGCATACGTAAAGCCTGTTGTGCATTTGCCCTGTAGAGTTGCTCGTCAGGGCCCGTCGCTACACTTGCCCTCCTTTTGGAACGAAACAGACCCTGGATGCCCGACTTTCCACCTCTGAAAAACGACCTTATTCTACGTGTCGCGCGCGGGGAATCGACGACGCGGACACCCGTGTGGATGATGCGGCAGGCCGGCCGGTATCTTCCCGAGTACCAGGAAGTCCGGTCTGAGCACGAGTTTTTCGACGTCGTCGGTACGCCTGAGCTCGCTGCCGAAGTGACGATTCAGCCGATTGATCGCTTCGATCTGGATGCTGCCATCATTTTCTCCGACATCCTCGTCATTCCGCAGGCTCTCGGGTTGGAGGTCAGGATGGTGAAGGGGAAAGGCCCACATTTCCCGGATCCGCTCCGGTCACCGTCGGACATGTCCCGTCTGACCGAAAGCCCTGACGTTGACGAAGAGCTCGGTCATGTCTACGACGCGTTGACGCTTACGCGGAAGGAACTTGATGGTCGCGTGCCCCTGATCGGATTTAGTGGAGCGCCGTGGACGCTTATGGCCTACATGATCGAAGGGGGAGGAAGCAAGAACTACAAGCGAGCACGGGCGTGGCTCTATGAAGCGCCGGATGCCGCACATTCCCTGCTGCAGCAGACCACCGACGTCATCGTCGATTATCTTATCGGGCAGGTTCGCGCCGGTGCGCAGATGCTTCAGGTCTTCGACTCCTGGGCGGGGCTCTTCGGCCCGCAAACGTTCCGCACGTTTGCGCTACCGTACCTGAAACAGATTGCCGAGCGGGTGAAGAAGGAATGCCCGGATGTGCCGCTGGTCGTGTTCGCCAAGGGCGCGCACTATGCGCTGGAAGATCTGGTCGAAACAGATTATGAGGTGATCGGCCTCGACTGGACGATGGATCCGAAGGCTGCGCGCCTCGTCGTTGGGGAGCGCGCGACGCTGCAGGGGAACCTCGACCCCTGCACCCTCTACGGAGATGCTGAAACGATTCGGCGTGCCGTGCAGGACATGCTCGCCGGCTTCGGGAGTCACCGGCATATCGCCAATCTCGGTCACGGTATGCATCCGGACCACGACCCGGAGCACGCCCGGATCTTCGTCGACAGCGTTCACGAGGTCTCTGAGCAGATGCGCGGCGTCTGAGCACGTGGGCGGGCGAACCCATCCAGCAGCGCCCGATCGGTCGCGGTCCGATCGGGCGTTCTTCATATCGCGGGAGGGATGTGGAGCGAATACGGCGCGTCTGACGCGCGTGATCTCCGGTGATCGCTATCAGGCAGCGTGAGGACCGACATAGCTCACGTGTCCTCGCCCCGCACGGCGAATGGCCATGGCGTCTTCGACCCGAAACGGTCCATTGACGATGCGCAACCTGGCCTCGTGGGCATGCGCGGCCCGGGCGAGCATCATGAGTTGTGTGACCGTAAAATTACCGGCGTCAATGACGACGTCGTCTCCACGCTTTAGGCGTTTGATGGTCGGGTCGTACACGGTGTCGCGGGGATCGAGGGTGTGGACAAACACCTTCGAAAACAGCAGGATGCGCACGTAGATTCGGTGCATATGCAACGATCCGTGGCAATGTGCAATTTTCACTCCGGCTGGTCCAATGACATGTTCGGCCGGCACGCAACCCGGCATGCGGCGCGACGGCGACTTGTCTTTAGGATGTGATGATTGGCGCCAAAACGGATCGCAACCTGCAGGTGTAGGTTGGACGTCCTGTCCAGTCACGATGACCCATCTGACGGTTTACCATGAGTACTTCGACCGTGTCGACATCTTCGCTCCCGCAATCGCCCGATGCGCTGGCTCTGCTCCCCATGCTGTACGTGGCCTGGGCCGATGGCGTCCTGACCCCGTCCGAGGTGGATCTATTACGGCATCGCATCGAGTCCATTGACGCATTGCCGGAGAGCGTTCGGTCGGAGATCTGCCCGCACCTTCACCCGAGCCGGCCACCGTCGCCGGAAACCTACGACGGATGGGTTCGCACGCTGCGTCGGGAGATCGAACGGCTGCCCGCCGATCGGCGCCTCTCCCTTGCAGAGGTCGGGCTTGCCGTTGCGGAAGCAGGGGGCGACGGAGCCGCGGTGTCGCCGGGCGTGCGCGATGCCCTCGAAACGCTCGAGGCGGCTGTGGGCGTGGACGGGCCCGGCATGGTTCGGGAAATCCAGGAGCAGCGCCCGGATCCAGATGATCGTGCAACGCAGCCTGCGCGGTTCGATGTCGATGCGCTGACGCGGCTGCTCGACGGAGACCGACACGGCCACATGCAGCGTATGCGGACGCTGCTCTCCGACGACGCGTTCGACTACCCGCCGCCGCAGCCGACGGCCGTCTACCGGGAGCAAGTCATGGAATGGGCTCAGCTACTCGCAGAGCAAGGTCTTGGCGCCCTTGCGTTTCCCGAAGAATACGGAGGCGGTGGAGACATGGGCGACTTCATGGCGACGTTCGAGGCGCTCGCCATGCACGATCAGAGCCTCGTCGTGAAGTATGGCGTTCAATTCGGGCTCTTCGGCGGGAGCATTTACCGGCTCGGCACGGAGAAGCACCATGAGCGCTATCTGAATGACGTGGGATCGCTCGACCTGCCGGGGTGCTTCGCGATGAGCGAACTCGGTCACGGGTCGAATGTCCGCGATCTGGAAACGACCGCCACCTATGACGCAGAATCGGGGGAGTTTGTCATCAACACCCCGTCGGAGGCGGCCCGGAAAGAGTGGATCGGAAACGCCGCGAATCATGGACGCCTCGCCGTCGTCTTTGCGCAGCTTCGTACCGGAGGGCGTCATCACGGCGTTCACGCCTTTGTCGTGCCGATCCGCACCGCCTCGGGGGACGTCGTGCCGGATGTGCGCATCGAAGACTGCGGGGAGAAGATGGGGCTGAACGGCGTCGACAATGGTCGCCTCTGGTTTGACGAGGTCCACGTCCCGCGGGACAACCTGCTGGACCGCTTCGGCTCCGTTGATCCCGACGGCACGTATCACAGCCCGATTCCGAGTTCCGGGCGACGGTTCTTTACCATGCTCGGTACACTGATCGGTGGACGCATCAGCGTGGCTCGAGCGGGGTTAATGGCAGCCAAGTCGGGTCTCACGATCGCCGTCCGCTATGCCAACCGCCGCCGCCAGTTCGGGCCTCGAGACCAGGCGGAGGTGCCGCTTCTGACGTACCGGACGCATCAGCGGCGCCTTCTGCCGCGGCTCGCGCGAACGTATGCCATTCACGCTGCTCTCTACGACCTGGCGGGCACGTACATCGACCGAGGCGTTGATGAGGGGCTCGAAGATGTGGAGGCCGCCGCCAACGCGCTCAAGGCCTACGCGACGCGACACACAACCGACACACTTCAGGAAACACGAGAAGCCTGTGGAGGACAGGGGTATCTCCGGGAAAACCGGATTTCGACCCTGATGGCGGACACCGATGTCTTCACGACGTTCGAAGGCGACAATACGGTGCTTTTGCTTCAGGTCGCTAAGGGTCTGCTGTCGGACTTCCAGCGGGAGTTTCGCGATCTGAATATCCTGGGCATGGTCCGGTTCGTCGCGAAAGATGTCATCGACCGACTCTCGGAAACGAATCCACTCGCCTCCAGCCAGACCGATCCGGAGCATCTACGCAGCAGGGAATTTCAGCAGAGCGTGCTCGAATACCGGGCCGATCGGCTGCTTCAGACCGCCGCTCAGCGACTGAAGGCACGACTCGACGAAGACGTTCGGCCCTTCGACGCGTTCATCGACGTCCAGGATCATCTAATTCACCTGGCAGAAGCGCACGCCGAGCGACTGGTGTTTCGGTCGTTCGCCGATCAGGTCGAGAACGTTCAGGGCGACTCCCTCGGGGATGTCCTGTCGCGGCTGAGGAGCCTCTTCGCGCTGCGCACTATCGAGAAAGACCGAGGGTGGTTTCTTGAATCCGGCGTTCTCGGGAGCAGTAAATCCAAGGCGATTCGCACGGAGGTAAACCGCTTGTGCGAAGAGGTACGCCCCGATGCGGAGGCGCTGGTCGACGCCTTTGCCATCCCGGACGCATGTCTCTCGGCTCCGATTGGTACCGGCGAACGCAGCTGATGCCGCATCTTCTACTCGTAGACGGCCTGCCACGGTGTGCGGGGATTTCGGCAGGACGGCCGGCGGCCTCATCTGTCTACGGCATCTGTCGCTCGACGGGTGCAATCTGTGGGTCGATGATGCGCTTCGGTCCGGTGACAACGTACGTCAGGCGTTCCGGCGAAAGGTACGTTTGAACGACGCGCTGTACGTCCGACGGCGATACGGCCTGAAGACGCTCCCGGTACGTGAGGAAGTAGTCTACGTTGAGATCGTGCCGTCCGAGAAACATCATCTGCTCCGTGAGGCCGTCGCGGGTGGACGACTGCATGAGGAAGCGGTCGATTAACATGGTCTGTGCCCGTCTGACCGCCATTGTGTCGGGCGTGGTCTCGCGCAGGTCCCGGAGGATGCGGCGAATCGCTTGTACAGCAGGCCGCGTCTGCGTAGGGCGCGTGGCCACGACCGAGGCCCAGTAGGTGGTGCGCCGGTGAGCTGAGAGCAGGCTGTAGGGTGACGAAGTAGCCTCGGGCAGGGATGCCTGAGCCAGGCGGGAGGCGTGCCCGCCGCCGATCAGCGTCGTCGCCACCTGTAGCGCGGCATAGTCGGTGTGGCCGGGGTCGACGACCGGAGCACCGACGGCAATAGCCACTTCGGATCGGCCGGCCCGATCGACAACCACGACATCTGTTGCTTTCGGTGTACGGACGCGTAGCGAGGGCCCGGTGGCGGTTGCCGTCCAGGGTTCTATATGCTTCGTGGCTGCCTCCAGCACATCGGCCGGTCGGAACGAGCCGACGACGTAGAGATCGGTCCGCTCCGGCGCCACGAATCGGGCCATGAACGATTCGAGATCGGCCGGGGTGTAGCTCTGGATCTGACGGGGAGCAGGCTGCGGGCGACCGTAAGAGGCGCCGCCGTACAGGGCCTCTCGCAGTTGCTGTCGGGCGTCGGACGGCACCGATGTCGTCTGTTCGAAGCGGGCCGCGGTCTCATTTCGAGCGGCATCCAGCTCCGAACCGCGGGTCACCCCGACGTCGCGGTTATCCGCCAGGTCGCGAAGTCGCTTGATGGTGGAGGGGACGGCCGACGCAGCGACATCGGCGGAAAAGACCATGGCGTCCGGCGTCATTCTGACGTCCAGCCGGACCGCACCACGCTCGGTTGACGCGCTCCGGCGGGCCATCCACCGAGCTGTCACGTCCGCAAGGCCTGCCTCGGAGGCTGATTCATAGGCCGACCCTGCACGGATGGCGAGCCGGACGGTCGCATGCCCGTCCGTCTCATACGGGGTCATGTGGACTCGCACGCCGTTCTCGAGTTCAGTCGTCTGCGGGGGCGGATCCGCCAGTCTGTTTGCAACGGTGGACGCCCGGTTCACGCTCGTTCCATCAAGGTGATGGGCTGTCTCCCCGTGTGCGGACGTGGGCGAGGCGGTGACGAGAAGGAAGGCGAGAAGAAGAAGTGTATACCGGATCATCAACCGGGATGTCGTGCAGGAGGCAGAAGTGTGGACGGCTGGCGCCGTATTCGCAAAATCGCCCCCCCCCAGTCTGTCCCGAGGGCGATCTCAAGAGGATCGCCTCAGGACTGCGCCAGGAAAGACCGGCGTGACACAGGGTCGAAACGGATAGCCGTCGCGGTGGGGAGCGATAGCGTAGCGGCGAGAGAGGGGCGCTCGGTGTCCGACCGCCGGGTCGCCGATCCGGCCGAGGCGCCGTTCAGGCAGGTTACAAAAACAATACCTCGGCGCTCCGATCGCCGCGGCCTCATCGAATCCGCACGAGAATCGGTTTCTAGAAATAGTATCGGAAGCCGATCGCACCGTCAAACCGGAGTTGCGCATCGGACGCTACCTGCAGCGTCGGTGCGACCTCGGCGAAGACGTCGATTGGAGCATCTCCCAGCATGTATGATACGCCCAGAGGTGCACGTAGCGCGACGTTCGTATCACGGTTCTCGATGAAGGTCAGTTGCAGGCCGGGGCCGACGTACAATGCCATCAATCCGTCTCCGACGGACACCTGCTCAAAGTTGTGAAAGAGATAATCGCCCTGCAGGATGAGGTATGAATTGGCCGGGCCGTCGCCCCCGATGACGAACGACATGGCGCCCTGAAACGCTTGGCGGTCGGAGGTCCAACCTTTCACCGTCAGCCCCACGGGGCTGGGCGCTGCATTCGACACGCCAATCTGACCGCCGGCCCCGATGCCTGCGGTCTGGCCCATCACGGTAGACGGGATAAGAACAAGTAGTGCAGCGGCGAGAAGTGCGATCGCGGACCGCATATGCGTGGAGTCGCTCATATGACAACCGGGGCAGGCAGGGATGGAAGGACGAAGAAACCTGGATCGCTTCAGATCGAACGAGGCGTTTGTAACGATTGAAAGGGCGGACTCGAAAGTCAACAGCGTCTCGGGAAGTTGACGCAAAAGTGTCGGGGGTACGCCGTCGCTGGGGTACATATCCCGACGAATTATCCGGACTGATTAAGCGGGTCGCGCCGGTCGTTCCACAACCGATCGGGAAGCCCGTTGAGCGTCCGAGAGAGAGCCTGGTCGAATCGGCGATCCAGCTCTGCATTGCCGGTTTGCTCGATCAGCGTATGCATCGTACGGGTCACCTGAAGCATACGGTTAAGAGATCTTCGGTTGCTTGCCATCGACAGTTCGTGGAGCACGATCGGCCGCGCCGTCGAGAGAATCTCGGCGGCCTCCTGCGGTTCGTCGCACACAAGGTGCGCCGAACTGAGTTCAATGAATGAGTATGGTGTGCCGGGGATGACGTCGAACGGCATCTCTCGCCG
Source organism: Longibacter sp. (assembly GCF_051155795.1). Lineage (NCBI taxonomy): Bacteria > Pseudomonadati > Rhodothermota > Rhodothermia > Rhodothermales > Salisaetaceae > Longibacter > Longibacter sp. The sequence continues at coordinate 12,155 of NZ_DAXETW010000086.1, read as the reverse complement.
AATACGGTCGAGTAGGCGTCGGCTCGTCGTCGTGTGCCCGAGCCGGTGCAGAGACGACGCAGCATAGGCGAAGACGGGGCGGTAATGCGCGTTAAGGGTGCCGCGAGTCCGGGCATCGTAATATATGTCCGGGCGGTCGAGGCCGGTCAGTCGGAACGCGTCCAGTCGCTCTTTCAGAATAGAGGGCACAACGCGGCCCCGGGCCCGATTGTGGCGAATTGGGACCACGCGAGAGGCCATCCCCTCGAACTGCAAGTAGGATTCGAGTCCCAGGCGGTTGTGTCGCGGCGTGGTGCGGGCAAAATACACCGGCCGGTTCCATCCATTCTCCGCAACGGTTCGGATGATATTGTAGGTTACCTGATGTGGAATCGTGAGGACGCGCGTTCGACCCATCATTGTGCCCGGGATGGACCATTGCATGCGGCGGTCGAACGCTGCGGGTCCATCATCCTCACGCCCCATTCCTGGGTGGTCGGATACCGCCCGACGGTCGACCGGGAGCTGAACCTCTTGCTGCTTGTAACGCCTCGGTCGGAGGGCATCGATTTCGCGATCGGAGAGCGACATCGGAACGGACCGAGCACCCTCTACCGGGTCATTCTTGATCTGTTTGATGTACCAGGGAGCATTGAGTAGCGACAGGTTGACGATCGACACGTCCGTTCGAATGCCCTCAACCTCCTGCAGATACCAGAGGGGATACGTGTCGTTGTCGCCGTAGGTGAACAGCACTGAATCCTCGGCCACGCTCATAAGCATATTGTGCGCCATGTCCCGCGCCGCCTGCCGGCCCGTCGTCCGGTCCGATAGGATCGGGGAAAGGCCGATCGCACAGATCCCTACGACAAGGATGAGTCCGACCATGATGAAGGCAACGCGGCGGGTCCAGCGGGATCTGAACATGAAACCGAGTTTCGGGTGGTAGAAGATAAAAATGGGCGGACCAAGGCACGTGTAGAGAACGCATTAGTCGAGCAATCATATGCAGATCCCCCGGCTCCGTTTCTGGATAGGCGTAGGTCTCGCGGCGGCTCTTGTGCTGATCGGTGTAGCGATACCGACGGAGAGCAACGCCGGCGATCGGAGCTCCAGTGCGGTCGAGCCCCCTATCAGATCCGACTCGCTCAAGCATCCGGAAGCGGTCGTTGCGGCGTACCTCGGGGCGTTTCAGCGGACAGACTGGACGACCTGTGCCGATTTGATGCATCCGGAGGCGCTCCAGTCCCTGAAGGATGTTATCCTGGAAACCGTTCGTTCAGACTCATCGAGCGGCATACCGGATGCGCTCTACGGGGAGGGTACCCCTCCGGAAACAATTCGCTTCGCTCCGCCCGCCGAACTCTACGCTCGCATGCTGGGCGCGGTCTACGACGCGTCACCGGGGGCGTCTACCGTCCTCGACGGCTTTTCCGCGTCCGTGATTGGTCATGTGAGGGAGGGGGACGCGCAGGTACACGTCGTTATCAGGACGAATGTGGCTCCCAACGGACGCGACCGCGTCGTCGGGCTGTCTCAGGTGGAGGTGATGTCCGTGCAGCGTCACGCGGACACGTGGCGACTTCGGCTCACGCCCGATGTGAAAGATGTTGCCCGGGCGGTGCGGCGGTCGTCCCCGTAATTGCTGGCGTACGTCATGGGTGGCGACCCTCGTCAGGGGATGGCTAAAACTCGATGTCGCGCTCGTCGACGCGTTCCTCGCCGTTCTCCGAAATGCGCATCATCGACCACGGGTCCTGCTCGTACCCTTCCGGGTCGCAGATCACCTCGTGCCCGAGGCGGTCGAAGGCGGCTCGTGCGCAGGCGCGACTGGTGTCCCAGGGTAGGGCCGGCCCGTTGAACCAGAGGCTCGTGTAGGCGCCTCCCTCAATGTTTTCGGCGACGAACACACGGACCGTTTCGCCATCATGCTCGACCTCATAGGTGAGAGCGGGCTCGGTCCGTACCTGAGAAACCGAACCGAACTGTTCCGTCAGCCACGCTTCGGCGGATTCAACGGTTAGGTCGCGAACGTATATCTCGATCGAAGCGGGCATCGCGGGCGCAGTTCGGTGAACGAGGAGCAGAGCGCGGGAGGGATCGCGGCGCATTCTCACACCAAAATCAGCAGCCGGTTCCGTCGGGTCACGATTTCGATCGGTCCTTCCCTGATGCGTCCGACGAACGCGGTTCGAGGCGAGACAGCGTGAGGTACAGCAGGGCGAGAACCGCCAGAAATCCGCCGCCGGCCAGCGCGTAACTGAATTGCCGCGAAACCAGGCCGAAGACCACCAGCCCCAGATCGAACAGGGCGAGTATGATCATCGAGGCGAGAAGTAAGCGGGACATGTCGTTGCAGGCAGGAGGAGCGGAAAACGGCGCGCACCGGCTCGATCCGGACGTGCGTCACGAGCACAATCCGGGTGTCGGTTCGATCAGTATCGCAATGAAGGAGCCGAAATCGCACCATGAATCCGTGAAAACGAGGCTCGATGGGCACGGGAACGGGTCCGTTGCAGAGCGTTCGGAAGAGGTTGCATCAACGGGGGCGGAGCGTGCGGCTTTCGCGAGTCAGGGATCTCCCGTTTCCCGCCTGCATTTATTCGTCCGCCTCGTTCCGGTAAACTCGATTCATACGGACCACCGGATCCTGACCTTTTTTTCCTCGCTTGTCTCTCGTTGTAATGTGCCGGTCGGCCGCCCCCCTTTTTGCCTTTCTCTGCATCCTCGTCCTGGCCGGATGTGCGGACACGTCATTCATTGGGAAGCGGGTGGATAATTTTACGGCGTATTACAACACGTACTATAACGCGGAGCAATCCTACCAAGAAGGCGTGGATCGCGTCCTCGATCGCCGGGAGTCCGAACCTGTCGACATGAACGTCTACCTCTCGCTCTTCTTGAGTGGGGAGGGCGGATCGAATGAGTCCTTCGCGACTGCGATCGAGAAAAGCGCCGACGTTCTACGGGAGCATCCTAACTCGAAGTGGGTGGACGAGTCGCTTATGCTTATCGGCAAGTCCTACTATTTCCAGCAGAACTACGTCGGTGCGGAGCAGAAATTTCGAGAGGTTCAGAACCTGAGCGAGGATCTGAGCCCGGAGGCGCGGTTCTGGCTCGTCCGCACGCTCGTCTCGGCCGGGCGATTCGGGGAGGCGGAACGCGTGTCGGCGTCTCTCCTCACGGAGAATGGAAGCGGCGACGGGACGTGGACGGCGCAGACGTGGCTTGCGCGGGGGGAAGCCTTCGTGCGGCAGGCGCGCTGGGGGAATGCCGCGGAGGCATTGTCCGCCGGATTAAGCGGAGATCTGCCGCGACGTCTCCGGGCGCGGTCGGCGTTCCTTCTGGGGCAGGTCCGCGAAACGTTGGACGATCCGGTAGGCGCGCAGGCCGCGTACACCCGCTCGTTCCGTGCGGCCAATGAGTACGAGATCGAGTATGCCGCCCGGCTGAGTGCCATTCGCGTGCGGGGCCTGAACGGGCAGCCCCGGGAAGCGCTTGCCGAACTCGAGGACATGCAGGAGGACGACAAGAACTTCGAGCGGCTCGGCGCGCTGCGCGTGCTTCGGGCTCGCTTGCTCGACGCCGAAGGCAAACCGGAGAATGCCCGTGCCGTCTTGCGTGAGGTATTGTACGAGCCGCCGCCTGCGCAGGGGGCCACGCAGGGGCGCGCTCACTACGCGATGGCGGAGGTATACCGGGACGCGTACGACGACTTTTCCCGTGCGGCGGCGCATTTCGATACCGCATCGACGTCCCTTCGCCAGACGGTGACCACACGCGAGCCGGTCCTCTTAACCCCCGTTGCGATCACAAACAGCGAATCGTTGAGCCGGCGCTATCGGACCATTGCCGATAGGGCGTCGGACGTCACGAGGATCGACTCGTTGCTCCGACTCGGTTCGCTCCCACCGGATGAACTCCGGGCAGAGCTGGAGGCGCTACAACAGCAACAGGCCCAGGAGCGCGCCGCGGCGCAGGAGCGGCGCGACCAGGAGGAAGCTGCCCGGCGCTTCACCAACCGTACGGTCACGGCGCAGCGCAATACGCCGTCTCAGTCGCTCGCTACGTCAACCGGCGGAAGCTTCCTTTTCCACGACAACCCCACGCGGGTGCAGGAGGGGCGCCGCAATTTCGAGCGCCGCTGGGGCCCGCGTCCGCGCGTCGATAACTGGCGACGCAGTGCGGCGATCGAGCAGCGTCAGGGCCCGCAGGCCGCCGACCCCGACGCGCGGAACGACGGCGAAGTGGAAGCGGAGGCCGTCGCGGATGCACCCCCCGACGACGCCGGACCGGTGGGCGCGGGCTTTGATCTCGGGGAAATCCCCCGTACCTCATCCGAGAAAGAAGCATTGCGGAGGGATCGGGCCGTGGCACGATATGAACTGGCGACGGCGCTATTCTTGAATGCGGAGCGCCCGGACTCAGCCGCGACATGGTACCGGAAGGTGATCGACGACGACGCCGAGCGGCCCGTCGCCCGTCGTGCCCTGTACGCCCTCGCGGAGGTTCGCACGGCGCAGAACCGGACTTCGGAGGCGGATCGCCTGTATCAAACCGTGATCGACCGGTATCCGGCCTCTGTGTTTGCACAGCGTGCACGACAGCGGCTCGGGCTCGCATCGGTCGAAACGGCCGACACGACGGCGGTCGCCGAAGCGGCCTATTCGGCGGCGTATCAGGCCTGGCAGGTCGGGCTCCGGGATAGCGCACGGTCGGCCATGGCGCACGTCGCCACCGAGCATGCGGCCTCCGGCGTGGCCCCTCGCGCTGTGCTGGCGCTGGCGTCCTTCACCGTCGAGTCGTTGCGTGCCGGGACGAATCCTCCGTCGGATACGCTGCTCGCCGCGTTCCTGGACTCCGAAGCGGTGGACCGATCTACGGTCGAGGACGGGCGAACGAAGCTGCGAAATGTCCTCGGTGCCGATGCGCCCATCGATCCGGCGGCAGCGCGCGAGGATCAGGCGCAGCGCCGACCGCAAGCCGCGGCGAGCCCGCCGTCATCCGGAGTCATCCAGCAGCAGGGAAATCCGCGCGACCCGTCGGGGCAGGAGACGCCGACCGCTCGTAGGCAGAACGTACAGCAGCCTGCCCGCGTCGATACGGCCGATACACTCGATACATCGGATGACCGGATGCAGGATGTGAGTCGGATGCGGGGGGACTTCGATACAACCGCCGTTGATCCGGCCCCGCAGGTGACGCCCGAAGCGCAGACCGCGGCGTCACGCGATACAACCGGGGGTTCGCAAGCGGACGCCGACGTAGAAGCGGACCGTGATCCCCCGACATCCGCCTCCGAGACTCCCGCGCTCCCGGATTCGGCCTCCCGGACGTACGATCGCGTGCTGGACGTACTCGCCTACCTCGTCGCGAGGTACCCGGAGTCGCCCGAGGCTGTCCGTGCGCAGTCCATGGGCGTAGCGATTGCCGACGCGTACCCGGGGTTGGTGGTCACCCGTCCGGACGATCCAGCCGAGACGGAGCGCGTACGCTCCGATTCCGGCACCACCGTCCCCGACCCGGACGCGGATGCTCCGGATGCAGCCCCGGCCAGCCGCACCACGCCGCGCGACTCGGTTGCTCGCGAGTCGTCAGCGCCGGCGTATCGGTTCGATGTGCCCTCGGACTCGATGCGCGGACGTGGGGCCGCTCGCGAGCGTGCGCCGGCGCCGTCGCCAGACACCACGGCCGTTGATTCGACCGCGTCCGTACCCCCACGCGTACCTGCCGACTCCAGCCGAAACGGGGGATAAGGCGCCGAATCCAACGTGGTTTTCAGGTAGATCGGCCCGGCCTCGCGATCGTCGATCATGGCGATGAACGCGGCGTTCTCTCGGGGCCATCGTCCGACAAGAGCAGGAACTAAGGCGCCGCATATCCGGTTCGGTTTGGGCGCGCTCAGGCAACCGCCGGGCTGTCGCGGCCCGCGTCGTTTGCCGCCCCTTTCGAACCATCTGTTGCTCTATGGCGCAGCCCGACCCGACACGTAAGTCCTCCCGTCCCTCGTCCTCCGAGGATGGGCCATCGAACAACTCCGAGGGGCGTCCTCGCTTTGCCCTCTGGATCTACCTCGCCATCTTCCTGGCGCTGGTCGTTCATCTCTTTCTCTACATGGGCGGCTCGGATGCCGCGTCCGTCGAGTACAGCCAGTTTCTTGACTACGTCGAACGCGGGTATGTCGAGCGGGTCGAGGTTGTGAACGACAATCGTATCCGCGGTACGTACACGGAAGCAGCCGTGAACGAGGGGCACGTGGAGGTCTCGTCCGGCGATGGTGCGCTTTCTCTCACGGAGGGCCCGACGGGGGAGGAGAAGCGCCGGTTCACCACGACGAAGCCGGAAGACCACGAGCTCACTCAGTTCCTCCGAGATTACAATGCGGCTGCCGGGGATGCCGGCACTGATCGGGTCGCTTTTACCGCAACCCAGGAAGAGGACTGGCTCGGCGGCATGCTGATGTGGCTGATTCCCATTGGGCTGTTTGTCGCCATCTGGATTCTATTCATGCGGCGAATGGGGCCGGGTTCACAAGTGCTGAATATCGGGAAGAACAAGGCCAAGCTGTTCGATGCCTCCGAGGATCACAACGTGACGTTCGATGATGTCGCCGGACTGCAGGAGGCCAAGGAAGAAGTCATGGAGGTGGTGGACTTTCTCAAGAACCCTGACAAGTTCACCCGGCTCGGCGGAAAGTTGCCGAAGGGGGTTCTTCTGGTCGGCCCGCCGGGAACAGGGAAAACGCTCATGGCGAAAGCCGTCGCGGGAGAAGCCGGCGTCCCCTTCTTTAGTATTTCCGGGTCTGACTTCGTGGAGATGTTCGTCGGCGTCGGAGCCTCTCGTGTGCGCGACCTGTTCAAGAATGCAAAGGAAAAGGCGCCGTGCATCATCTTCATCGATGAAATGGACGCGATCGGGCGGTCGCGCGGACGAAACTCGATGGTGGGCGGCAATGACGAGCGCGAAAATACGCTCAATCAGCTGCTCGTTGAAATGGATGGGTTCGACTCCGATGCCGGTGTCATCATCATGGCAGCAACGAATCGCCCGGACGTGCTGGACTCTGCACTGCTGCGTCCCGGCCGGTTCGACCGACAAATCATGGTCGACAAACCCGACCGGAATGCGCGTGAGCAGATCTTCGGCGTTCACGTTCGCAACCTGCTGCTGGGAGATGACGTGGACATGGAAGTGCTGGCCGGGCAGACCCCGGGCTTTGCCGGCGCCGAGATCGCGAATGTCTGTAATGAGGCGGCGCTGCTGGCCGCGCGCAAGGACAAAGACGCGATCGACATGAGCGATTTCGAGCAGGCCATCGACCGCGTCATCGCCGGACTTGAGAAGAAGAACAAGATTATCTCGCCCGAGGAGCGAGAGGTGATCGCGTTCCACGAGTCCGGACACGCCATCGTCGGTTGGTTTCTGGAGAACACCGACCCGGTCGTGAAAGTCTCGATCGTCCCGCGGGGGCTGTCGGCACTCGGATACGCGCAGTACCTACCGGAAGAGCGCTACCTGTACTCGCGGGAAGCGCTGATGGACCGCATGACGATGGCCATCGGCGGACGCGTCGCCGAAGAGATCGTCTTCGGGCGGATCACGACGGGTGCACAGAATGACCTGGAGCGCATTACGAAAATGGCGTATGCCATGGTGGTCGACTACGGCATGAGCGAGGCGGTGGGACAGGTCAGCTTCAACCTGAGCCAGCGGGACGATACGCCGATGTTCGACAAGCCGTACAGCGAGTCGACGGCTCAGAAAATTGACGAGGAGGTCCGCGCCATCATTGAGGAGGTTCGCGAAAATGCACGCCGTCTCCTGAGGGACAAGCGCGACAAACTGGACGAGATGGCACAGGCGCTTCTGGACAAGGAGGTCCTCGGCCCCGGCGAACTGGTTGAGATCCTTGGCGAGCGACCGCATGGCGAATACGTGACGGTGTCCGGTGGCATCTCGACCTCGGACGGAGCCAGCGAGGACAGCATCCCAGAGGTTAGTGCTGGCGCCTCACTTCGAGACGGTAGGCCGTCGCGGTCTGAGCAGCAGGGCCCAGGCGATTCGCATGAATCCAACGCCCCTTCACATTCGGAGGAAACCAACGGGAACGACGGCTCGTAGGCCCTATCCTGCAAACGAAACGGAGGTGCCTGATGACGTCCGCTACCCTGAGTTCGTAACTTGGACGGATAGGTCAGGCATCTCGGTTGACCCACCGGTCGCCCGGTGGCAGAATCGAAGGGAGGCGGGCGCCGCTCGCCTTTTTTTGTGCCTCGACTGGAAAGGGCAATTGATCGACCGATATATACAGGTTGGTCAGTAGCGGGACCCCTTCACGGCCCCTTCAGGCCCAAAGCGGTTCTTTTGGTTGTCTCTTTACAGAAGGCCCTGAACCGCCACCGGGGTCATCGTTATATTAACAGGCTGTACGGAAAGGTCGACGGTATGACTTTGCCCAGGTGAAGGTGCCTGTGGGCCTTCCGCGAACTACGACACTCAAACGACGCGATCACCGTGCCGACGATACAGCAGCTGATCCGCAAAGGACGCAAGTCGAAGAACAAAAAAAGCACCTCGCCGGCGCTGGGTGATAGCCCGCAGCGGCGTGGCGTGTGCACCCGTGTGTACACGACGACGCCGAAGAAGCCGAACTCCGCGCTCCGGAAGGTGGCTCGTGTTCGGCTCACCAACGGAAATGAAGTGACGGCGTACATCCCCGGTGAGGGGCATAACCTGCAGGAGCACTCCATCGTGCTCGTCCGGGGTGGCCGTGTGAAGGATCTCCCGGGGGTGAAGTACCACATCGTGCGTGGCGCACTTGACGCCGCCGGTGTGGAAGACCGTCGCCAGGGCCGCTCGAAGTACGGCACGAAGAAGCCGCGCAGCTAACCCGGTTGCAGGATTGCACTGCGGTGTGGCCGCGGCGGGCATGAGGCGGGACCTCCCGCTTTCGGTCGCTGTCATTGCGGTTCGGGAGCGCATCCCGTTCGCGCCCTTCAGGTTGTAACCGGCCGCCTGCAGCGCTGCACATTATCGGTACCTCGCACGTCGGGGCGGGACGCCTGCCCCCATGTGCTTCACGATTGCCAACGACCACGTAGAACTTATGGCTAGAGACAAGGCAGCCAAAAAGCGCACCACGACGCCGGATCCCGTGTACCGGGACGAACTTGTGTCCCGGTTTGTGAACTCGATCATGCGCGATGGAAAGAAAAGCACCGCGCAACGCATCATTTACGATGCGTTTGATGTGATCGAGGAGCGTACGGGTGAGCAGGGCATCGAGGTCTTTAAGAAGGCCGTGAACAATGTCGCCCCGCTCGTAGAGGTTCGCAGCCGACGCGTCGGTGGCGCCACGTACCAGGTGCCGATCGAGGTTCGCCCCGATCGTCGCGTGACCCTGGCGTTCCGCTGGATCATTCAGTATGCGCGGGCTCGGAAAGAGAAGAGCATGGTCAATCGCCTGGCGAGCGAGCTGCAGAGCGCGGCCAACGGCGAGGGTGGTGCGGTCAAGAAGAAGGACGACACGCACCGTATGGCCGAGTCCAACAAGGCATTCGCACACTTCCGTTTCTAGCCGGTCGGCGCTCCCCATACCCCTTTTGGCGTCGCTGATCGGGCGGCGGGCAGGCGACCGGGTCTGCACGTCACGCTCCGCACTCGGATGGCACTCCGATCAGCATATTCCACGGCACCCACCCCGGTGTGAGCGTGCCCACGCAACGGCTCTCTTCGGAGGGCCGGCGGACGGCACCCCAGCACTCATTACACAGGCAGCAGATTATGGCTACCAGCAAAAACGAGAGCTTCCCGCTCGACAAGACGCGCAACATCGGCATCATGGCGCACATTGATGCCGGGAAAACCACGACGACCGAGCGCATCCTGTTCTACACCGGTCGTCTGCACCGGATGGGCGAGGTCCATGATGGTGCAGCGACGATGGACTGGATGGAGCAGGAGAAAGAGCGCGGCATTACCATTACGTCCGCCGCGACAACTTGCTACTGGGATGATCATCGCATCAACATCATCGACACTCCGGGGCACGTCGACTTCACCGTGGAGGTGGAGCGCTCGCTCCGTGTGCTCGATGGTGCGGTAGCCCTGTTCTGCGCCGTGGGCGGTGTGGAGCCGCAGTCCGAAACGGTCTGGCGTCAGGCTGACCGGTATGGCGTGCCGCGCATCGCGTTCGTCAACAAGATGGATCGCACCGGCGCCGATTTTGAGAAGGTCGTCGGGATGATGCAGGATCGCCTCAGCGCGAATCCGGTTCCCGTTCAGTATCCGATTGGCGCGGGCGACATGTTCCGCGGTGTGATCGACCTGATCGAGAACAAGGCCATCATTTGGGACGAAGAGGAAGGCATGACGTGGGATGTCATCGACATTCCCGAAGACCTCAAGCCCGTTGCCAAGAAGTGGCGCATCAATCTGCTGGAGAGTGTCGCCGAGTACGACGACGAGCTCCTGATGAAGTACCTCGAAGGAGACGAAATTGAGGCCGAAGAGCTTGAGTCAGTGATTCGCGAGGCGACCATCGCCCGGGACATCACGCCCGTCTTCGCCGGCACAGCCCTGAAGAACAAGGGCGTGCAGCGTCTCCTCGACGGTGTCATCAAGTATCTGCCGAGTCCGGACGATGTACCGCCGGTGGAGGGACACCACCCCCAAGACGAGGATGAGAAGATCATCCGCCGCCCCGTGGAGGACGATCCCTTCAGCGCCGTGGCCTTTAAGATTGCTACCGACCCGTACGTCGGTAAGCTCACGTTCGTCCGCTGCTACAGTGGAACGCTCGAGTCTGGTTCGAAGGTGTATAACGCCACCTCCGACGAGATGGAGCGTGTCGGTCGCCTCATGTTCATGCACTCGAACGACCGTGAGGACATCGACATGATCCGTGCCGGCGACATCGCCGCCGTGGTCGGGCCGAAGAACCTGAAAACAGGCGACACAATCTGCGACCCGGATCACCCCGTGATCCTGGAGTCAATGGACTTCCCCGAGCCGGTGATTCGCATCGCGATCGAGCCGAAAACCAAGGCTGATCGGGATAAGCTGACGACCGGTCTCGTGAAGCTTGCCGAAGAGGATCCGACATTCAACGTCTCGACCGATGAAGAGACGGGTCAGACGCTGATCGCCGGTATGGGCGAGCTCCACCTCGAGATCATCGTGGACCGGCTCAAGCGCGAGTTTAAGGTCGAGGCCAATGTGGGTAAACCGCAGGTCGCATACCGCGAGGCCATCACGGAGTCCGTGGACGAGCACTACACACTCAAGAAGCAGACCGGTGGTCGCGGCCAGTTCGCTGAGATCTACATGGAGGTCAGCCCGAATGATGAAGGGACCGGGTTCGAGTTCGAGGACGAGATCGTTGGTGGGGCCATTCCGAAGGAGTTCATTCCGTCGGTGAAGAAGGGAATTCAGAGCTCGCTCGACCAGGGTCCGCTGGCCGGATATCCGATCGAGGGGATCAAGGTTCGCCTCTACGACGGCGACTATCACGACGTCGACTCGGACCAGAACTCGTTTGAGATCGCCGGCCGCCTTGGGTTCCGCGATGCTGCGCGTCGCGCCAAGCCGGTTCTGATGGAGCCGATTATGGCCGTGGAAGTCATCACGCCCGATGAGTACATGGGCGACGTGATTGGCGACCTGAACAGCCGCCGCGGAAAAATTGGTAAGATGGGCCAGCGCAACGACGCGCAGGTCATCAACGCCAAGGTTCCGCTGAGCGAGATGTTCGGCTACTCCACGGACCTGCGCTCGATCACCCAGGGACGCGCGCTCTACACCATGCAGTTTGAAACGTACGAGGCCGTTCCGTCCAACATTGCGAAAGAGATCACGGATGGCGACGCGGTGGAAGCTGCCGCGTAACCGATGCCGGACTGGGGGTGCCTCCCCCGCGCTCAGCGCGAGAGAGGTGCCCTCGCCGGTTCCCGGCTGCTCCGAACCGGCGATAGTGCCCTGACGCACACGCCCTGCAGCCGCACGACACGAAGAAGTACACCATTACACTCCGAGTTTTTCACGAGACACGCTAGACGCTATGGCGAAGCAGGCATTTGACCGCAGCAAGCCGCACGTCAACATTGGAACGATAGGGCACGTCGACCACGGGAAGACGACGCTGACGGCCGCCATCACGGTGACGTTGGCCCGTCGCG
>NZ_DAXETW010000085.1:0-11307 GCF_051155795.1 Longibacter sp. | reverse complement strand
CCGTAGCTCCACTCGCATCGAGTCCAGGACCGTCATCGTCTGCTGCCGGTGCGAACGCCGTAGCCGCTCCAGTTGCCGCGCCGCACGCCGCGCGATCACTTCCACGCTGTCCCTTTGCGCTGCAGACGTGGGCTCTACCCGCTCTACCACTCGCTCGACGAAGCCCGAGGGCGTCCGGAGGGCGCGGACCCGGTCGGCCCGGTTCTGCACCCACCAGCCCGTCAGGACGCCCCCCAGCACGATGCCGAGCAAGAGCGTCACGACCAGAAGCAGGACCGACTTCGTTCGCGGGGAAAACGACATCCAGGGCATAACAGGCGGGGCAAAGCGAGAGGGAAGGTGACCGTGCGCGTACGGCTATTCGTCCGACGGAACGAGCGTGTCGTGAGCAGCCGCCGTCAACGTTACGTCCGGCAGCCCGAGGACCGCCTCCACTGTCGACGCCGACGCGTCGTCGTGGGTCGCAAGGTTGTAGCCACCGACGCCGGTGATCATCAGCAGAACCACGACAGCAAGCCGAAGGAAGACCGTCTGCAGCATCCGGTCGAAGGCGGGCACCGGATCTGCCTGCCGCACGCGGTCCATGACGCGGACGGCGAACCCGGTCTCAAAGCGGCGTTCCGGAACCTTCATCGTATGATGTAGCGCGCGGAGACGGTCGAGCCGAGCACGCATGTTCGTGTCCTCAGCCAGGCGGGCCTCCATGCGGTCCTTGTCCGCGGGCGACAGTTCGCCCATCAGGTAGCGCAGGAGACGATGGTCGGATGCGTCGTTGGAAGGTGTCATCGGGAGGGTAGATCGTCGGGCGAAAGGTAGGGTCGCAGCAGGGATTCGAGGGTCGATGTAGCCCGGTACAGGCGCGACATCACGGTTCCTTCTGGAATGTCCAGCATTTCGGCCGTCTCACGGGTCGAATACCCGTCCAGTAGTCGGAGCACGACGACGGCGCGGTGATCGTCCGACAGGTGCTCGAGGGCTCTGTGCACGAGCTCGGCGCGGTCCCGCGCGTCGATCTCTTCGTCTCCAGGTACGGGCGGCTCGCGGCTGAGCGCGGTGTCCGGTTCGGCGTCTCGACTCCAGAAGCGGTCGTACCACCGCTTCCGCCTCTTCAGCGCCTTCAGGGACTGGTTAATCGCGATTCGCGTCAGGTACGTACCTAACTCCGCGTCTCCGCGATACTGGTCCAGCGATTCGTAGAACCGGATAAACGTCTCCTGGCCCACATCATCCGCTTCCGGACCCGGCCCCAGCATCCCGATCACCGTCGCCGCCACCTGGTCCTCATATCGCTCGACCAGTTGCCGAAACGCCCACGACTGACCGTCCCGGGCACGGTCGATCAAGTCGGCATCGGACGGGTCGGAAGCAGACACAGGGAACGCGTTGGATCGAACAGAAACCGGTGAAGGGCGAGGACAAACCGAACAATGCTTAGATCGGGTGGGGACGCATTCCATTCCATCCGACCTCCGAAAATCGCCGCCTTTCACACAATCCAAACAATCACGTATCGATACGGAAGCCAGTTCATGAACGGGGCGGGCTCCGGCCGAACAGAACGCTGCACGATCTAAATGACCACACGCCCCCGTGCGCACCTGTGCTCCACTCCACGTCAGCCAAATGTGCACATCAAGCGGACACGATGGGCTTCAGGCACAACCGTGGACCCTCGCTCGACCCGCGTCTCCCACCTTTTCGTCGTCAAAATACGGCCGCCGCCGCCGCGCAACGAAGACGGTTTCCCCCAAACCGTTTCTTTTTCGGTTCCGATAGGCACCAGACAGAAAACGTCAGCCAATAACGCAGTCGATAGGAGCCGATCGAAAGGGTGCAGGGAATCCGACAACATGTCCCTCTCAATCCGACAACAAGAAAACGGCACCCGACAAGCCCTGAATAAAATATTTATTTTCCACCTGCGTAGAAATTAATATGTAAGATACTTATAATGGGTTGTGTTCTTATGCATATTGCATCCGTTTTATTATGGTTTGTGTACGATGTCGGGCCATCGTTCGCCGCGGGTCCCGTAACGGGGGAAGCTTGATCTACCTGCTCATCCTCCTCTTGATGGCGACAATGCCAACCGGCGCAAGCGCCCAGGCCGCAACGTCCTCCCGCCACACACTCAGCGGGTACGTCGTGGATGCCACCGATGGCGAGTACCTCGTCGGCGCGAACGTGTACGTATTCGCCAGATCAATCGGGACGACCACGAACCAGCAGGGCTTTTTCAGCCTCACGCTTCCGGCCGATTCCGTCGAACTTGCGGTCTCGTATCTCGGCTATCAAACCCAGACATTAAACCTCCAACTCGGAGCGGACCGGCACGTCACGATCGAACTGCAACCGACCGATCTAGCTTTGGAGGAAGTCGAAGTGGTCGGCAACCGAAGACCCTCGGTGCTCAATCAAACGCAGATGAGCGCCATCGACATGCCATTGGCGAAGATTCAGCAGGTGCCCGTACTGCTCGGCGAGACGGACGTAATCAAGACGCTGCAGCTCCTCCCCGGTGCCAAGTCTGGTACGGAGGGCTCGAGTGGCCTCTACGTCCGTGGCGGAAGTCCCGACCAGAACCTGATTCTGCTCGACGGCGCGCCGCTCTACAACGTCTCGCACCTGTTCGGTTTTCTGTCCGTCTTCAACGCCGATGTCGTGAACAACGTGAAGCTCATCAAGGGTGGCTTCCCGGCTCGCTACGGCGGACGCCTCTCGTCGGTTGTCGAGATCAACATGGACGACGGCAACCTGAAGTCATTTGAAACCGACGGCGCAGTGGGTCTGCTTGCCTCGCGTCTGGCCGTTCAGGGTCCGATTAAAGAAGACCAGACGTCGTTCATGGTTTCCGGCCGGCGCACCTATGCCGATGTTCTGGCGCGACCCTTCCAGTCAGGAGACGACCTTGTCGGATACTACTTTTACGACGTCAATGCGAAGATCAATCATCGTCTTTCATCCGTCGACCAGATTATCTGGAGCGCCTACGCAGGCGACGACCGCTTCTACCGCACCTATTATGAACAGAGCGAAGCCACGGGCGATGAGCGGTTCGACTTCGACTTTGGGTGGGGAAATATCGCCTCAACGCTTCGGTGGAATCACATTTTCAACAGCCGGCTCTTCGGGAGCTTCTCCCTGCTCTACAGCGAGTACCAGTTCGATATTGACTCGCGCGACGCGTCAACCAACGCGACCCCGGACGGCACCGAGGAAGCGAGCTATGCCTTACAGTACCGGTCGGGCATCCGGGACGTCGGCACGCGGGTCGACCTCGACTACGTGCCGACCCCGAGGCATCACATCCGGTTCGGCGGGGTCGTCACGCTCCACAGCTTTCGACCCGGCGCGACGCAGTACCGCGAATCCGGTGGCGCCAGTGTTGCCGACACAACGCTGGCTCCCAGCCCGTCCACGCGCGGGCTCGAGGCGGCGCTCTACGCAGAGGATGACATCGACATAACATCTCGCCTGTCCACGAACGTAGGCCTGCGTATCACGGGATTCGACGTCGAAAACTCGTTTTACACCTCGGTTCAACCGCGTATCGCTGCCCGCTATCGCCTCGCACCGCGCTGGTCGATCAAAGCGTCGTACGCCGCCATGGAGCAGAACATTCACCTGCTCACAAACAGCTCCACCGGTCTGCCTACCGACCTGTGGGTGCCATCAACCGACCGCGTCAAGCCGCAAACATCCCAGCAGGTTGCCGCCGGATTCGCGCACACGTTCGGCAAGGACGCCTTCGAGCTCACCACGGAGGGCTACTACAAGGAGATGCGCAACCTCATCGCATACGAGGAGGGCGCCGCATTCACACTCGGTGCCGACGAGGACTGGCAAGACGTGGTGGTATCCGGCGATGGATGGTCGTACGGCGCGGAGGTGTTGCTCCGACGCCAGAAGGGCCGTACCACCGGCTGGGTCGGCTACACGCTGTCGTGGACGATGCGGGAGTTCGATGATCTCAACGAAGGCGACCCGTTCCTCTACCGGTATGATCGCCGGCACGACGTCTCAGCAGTTGTCACCCACGACCTGACCGACATGATCAGCCTCTCGGGAACGTGGATCTACGGAACGGGCGATGCCATCACGCTACCCACCGCCCGCCACCGCGTGCCCGGCCTCACCCAGCGAGGAGGCCTGCCTGTTCCCAATGTCGCGGTAAAGACCTACGACGAGCGCAACGGCTATCGCATGCGGGCTTACCACCGTCTCGATTTCGGCGCCACATTCACGTGGTCAGGCAAGAACGAGCACGCGCTACATCTCGGGCTCTACAACGTCTACAATCGCAAGAATCCGTTTTTCATGTACACGCAGGAGTACTCAGACGGACTCAAGGCAACACAGGTATCCCTCTTCCCGATTCTGCCATCGGTCAACTATCGTTTCTCGTTTTAGCTACCGTGCCACGGCTAACAACCCCTTCTCTGCCGATGACTCGTCCTATGAACCCTGCTTCATCTCTCCCCGTCTGGGCTCTCGCTTTGGTTCTTCTGGTCGCCACCGGCTGCGAGTCGACCGTCGATGTGGAAACGACGGACCACGAGCCCCAGCTCGTTGTGAACAGCTTCTTCGCAAATGATCAACGCTGGGTCGTTGAAGTGAGCCAGTCGACGAGTGCCTTCGAGACCGCCGACCTGGAGGCGCCGGAATTTACGATCGACGATGCTACGGTATCCGTCGAACCCGCGGGTGCCGCGCCGATCGAGCTCAGCTACACCGACACGCTTACGTATGAAACGATCTTGGGCTCTCGCACCCCGAGCTCAGGAGGATATGCGGAACTGAATCGTCATCCACTCCCCGGCGAGACGTACACCGTACGCGTCGACGCGAAGGGCTTTCCTCCTGTGGAGGCTACCAGCCGCGTCCCTGCACCCGTTCCCGTAACCGTCACCTCGGCCGCACGCCGTGTCGAAGACTCATGGGTCGATCCGCCGTCCGTGCAGCAGGAGCGAACGATCACGCTTCGTATCCAGGACCCGCCCGGCAAGGAAAACTATTACTGGGTACGGATTGCCCAGATTGGTAATATCAGCAGTACAGAAGTTCGCTTCGCGACGCGGGATCGATCGATTATCAACGAGACGCCGACGGATCTGGACTCCAATGGTGATGCCGAGCTCAGTCGGGCTTATTTCCAAGACGCACTGTTCGACGGGCGAACGCACGAAATCGACCTGGTCGTAGAGGAATTTCTCGCCCCGGACCAGGAGGAAAGTCCGTATCCGTACTTCAAAGTCGAGTTCGGCGTGCTCAGCAAGGACCTGTACAACTACCTCGTGTCCGTCCGCACCTTCGAGGAGACGGACGTGAATCCGTTTGCGGAACCGATCAACCTGCACTCGAACGTCGAATCAGGGTACGGACTGTTCGCCGGACGCTACCTGCAGACGTTTGTCGTTCCATCGGAGACTGTCGCGCCCTGAAAACCTGGTTGACGGGCTCGCAGGCGGGTGGGGATGGGGGAAGGGGAGAAAGGGCGAGGGGGGAAAGGGTGAGGGGGAGAAAGGGGGATAGGGCGAAGGCGTGTGAGGTCTGGGGGCTGGGTTCGCAGCTGCACCTGTACGTCTGTCCGTTACGTCCGTCCATTACCTCTGTGGCTGCTCCAGACTCTGGCCATGGCGCCGCCGGCATGGATTTACAAGTGGTGCCTCCCGGCCTTTCGCGGTTCGTCGTCTTGAGCGCAACGCTAGACGAAGCGCGGACAGCCGGCGACGTGAGCGCAGCGAGCTAGTACCGGTTTGGTGCGGCTTTCTTTGCGGCTCGTTTTTTTTGGTTGCTCAAAGAAATGAGCCAGGGGAAGAAGACACATACCGAGTGCTCGGCACCCACCAACCCGCCGGCCCCGACGAGATGCCGGATCACAGCTGCCTGACGGAGGCGTCCGGCACGACGGGCACGCATGGGACGGCGGTGTGAACGTACGAATGTGTGAATAGGGAAAGGCAAAAGGGAAAAGCCGAGAGAGAGAGGGAGAGACGGGGCGCCGACGCCAGCGGAGCGAAGTCGCACCCATGGTGATTTTCTGCTTCACGTTTATCGGCAACTGAAACGACGAGACAGACGATACCAGCCGTAACGAACGGGATAACTCTGACTCACGGCGGGAAGAAGGTCGGATGAAGGCAATACAATAACTTTGCCCATGACCCGCTCACCTTTCCCCTCCGCCATGGAAGCCACGCCCGAACGCCTCGGCATCGATCCCGAGCAGCTCGCCCGCCTTTCCGAGAAAACGGACGTATCGGCCCTGCTCGACCGGCTCGATGACCTCGACGCCCGCGACCTCGAGCGTCTCTCGCAGGGTGCGCGTCCGGCTCGCCCTCAGCGGTCGCCGGAGCCCCCACCGGTCGACGGCGACTTCTACGACGTGTTCGAGGACCTGACGGAAAAGCAACAGCATGTCCGGCAACAGGTGCGCACGTTCATGGAGGAGACGGTGGCCCCCCGTGCAAACGAGGCATGGGAGAAAGGCGTCTTCCCGCGCGACTTGATCCCCGCAGCCGGCGATCTGTTCGCCGACATCATGACCGACGGCTACACCTTCCCGCCGGAAGACCCGATCGCCGTCGGACTCGTGAGCTACGAGATGTCACGCGTCGATCCGTCGTTCTGCACCTTCTGGGGTGTGCACACGGGACTGTCGATGGGCTCGCTGGCCATGTTCGGCTCGGACGCGCAGAAAGAGAAATACCTGCGCCCGATGGAGACCTTCGACATGATCGGATCGTGGGCGCTGACCGAACCGAAGCACGGCTCCGACGCTTCGCGGGGCCTGGAGACCACCGCGGAGAAGAAAGGCGACACGTGGATCCTGAACGGCGCCAAGAAATGGTCGGGTAACGCGACGTTCGCCGATGTTAACGTCATCTGGGCGCGGGATACGCGCGACGGTAACGTCAAGGGCTTTCTGGTCGAACTCGGCACGGACGGCTACGAGGTCGAAAAGCTACCCGGCAAGATCTCCAAGCGCGCCGTCGAAAACGTGCTGATCGAGATGAACGACGTGGAGGTGCCGGAGGCGAACCGCCTGCCAGGCGTGGAGAAGTTTGCCGATGTGGGACTGCAGCTGGCCTCCTGCCGGGCCGGCGTGGCGTGGGAAGCCGCCGGACTCGCCGCCGGTGCCTACGAGAAGGCACTGGAATATTGCAACGAGCGCATTCAGTTCGGCAAGCGCATCACCTCGTTCCAGATGGTGCAGGACCAGCTCGTTCGCATGCTCGGCAAGGTGACGGCACTCCAGACGTTCGTCATGCAACTCGGCCGCCAGGAGGCCCGCGACGGCTACATCACGCCGGAGCGCGCCAGCCTGGCGAAGGTGTGGTGCTGCGACACGATGCGCGAGGTCGTCTCGATCGCCCGCGGCCTGATGGGCGGCAACGGAATCTTGCTCGAACACGATGTCGCGCGCCTCTTCGCCGACGCCGAGGCCGTATACGCCTACGAGGGCTCTCGCGAAATGAACGCGCTGATCGTCGGCCGAGGGATTACCGGCCAGAGCGCGTTTGTTTGACGGCTGCGCTGGTCGTGGGTCGTAGATCGTGGGTTGTTTGTGGAATTGGGAGCGTGCAGATTTACCATGCGCCCCAGCGTAGCACCGCCGTGCACCGCTGGAATACCGAATAAACGGCACCTCAGACCCCGCACCTCACACCCAAACCTCACAACTCCATAATCGCGTTCGTCAGGATCGTCCCGCGGGTACCGGTCAGGTCGAGGTCGAACGGCTGATCGGTGCCCTCGACGTGCGCTCCCGGCAGGCCCCGGCGCGCGTTGGTCGCGTCGACGTCGGCATTGTTCTTCAGGAAAAGCGAAGCCATCGGGACGTCCGGGGCCTCGGACGCTTCCACGGCATCCATGAACGCCTTCTGGTGCTCGCGCCACTGCTTGATGGCATCCGCGACGGGTTTAAGGGCGGCGGCCTTCTTCTCAGCCGGTGCATCGGTGCCCACGTCCTCGGCCTCGTCGAGCGCCGACTGAAGCTGTTCACGCGCCTCGTCGCAGGCGTTCACGTGGCGCTCAAGTTCCTGCAGGTTGTCGTCGGACAGCATGGGTGTGGTAGATTCAGGGGAAGCAAGCGGACCGTTGGATCCACGAACGGCGCCGACATGCGTTCCTCACTGGTCGGCCCGTTCGCGCCGCCGGTTCCGGTCCATCGCGGAGCGTTGTGCAGAAACAGTGAACATCGTTCTGGCACTCTGGTGAAACGATGACGGAGGCGCGTGCACAAAAGCCCCGAACCGGGGGCGACAGGCCTCCGACCGCGATCGTTTTCCGCCAGGCTATATTTCGTGATGGCTTCTTCGACGAGTGATCCTTCCACTGAATCCGTTGATCTCATCGTGATCGGTGCAGGTCAGGGCGGCGGCCCACTGGCGGGGAAAATGGCCGAAGCCGGTCACTCCGTCGCGATCGTGGAGCGGAAGCACGTCGGCGGGACATGCATCAACGAAGGCTGCACGCCGACGAAGACCATGGTGGCCAGTGCCCGCGTTGCGCACCTGGCACGACGAGCCAAAGACTACGGGGTCAACACCGGAGAGGTGTCTGTCGATCAAGCGGCCGTTCGCGAGCGGAAGCAGGGGATCGTCGACATGTTTCGGGACGGAAGCCGCTCCTCGCTCACGGACCACGAGAAACTGGATCTCGTCGAGGGGCACGCCGAATTCGTCGACGAGCGAACCGTCGAGGTAACGCTGCATGATGGCAGCGTGCGGACGCTCGAAGGCGATCGGATCGTCATCAACACCGGCGCCCGCCCATTCTTGCCACCCATCGATGGCATCGAGGAGGACGGGGTACTGACCTCCACGTCCATTATGGAACTGGACGACGTCCCGGATCACCTCATCGTCCTCGGCGGCGGGTACATCGGCCTGGAGTTCGGTCAGATGTTCCACCGCTTCGGCGCGGATGTCACGATCATCGAGCGGGGCGAGCAGCTCCTCGGTCGCGAGGACGCGGAGACGGCCGACGCCATCCGGGACATCCTGACCGACGAGGGACTCCACGTCCACCTCGAAAGTGCCATCACATCGATCATCCGACACAGCGACGGGACGCTTTCGGCTGCTATCGACGGCCCGAAGTGCCCGCGGCGACTGCGCGGAACCCACATCCTCGTCGCTGCCGGGCGCCGACCCAATACGGACGACCTCGGCCTCGAGGCAACCGGCGTCGACACGGATAACCGTGGCCATGTCGTCACCAACGACCAGCTGGAGACCTCCGCGAATGGCGTCTTCGCCATCGGTGACGTGACGGGAGGCGCCGCCTTCACTCACATCTCCTACGATGACTACAGGATCCTGCGCGACCGCTGGCTCGACGGCGTCGACCGGTCAACAGAGGATCGCCCGGTCCCCTACACCGTGTTCATCGACCCGCAGCTCGGTCGCATCGGGCAGACCGCCGCTCAGGCCCGCGAGGCTGGGCACGATGTGCAGGTGGCACGCATGCAGATGTCGAGCGTGGCACGAGCCATCGAGACCGGCGAAACCCGGGGCTTCATGGAAGCGGTCGTCGACAACCAGTCCGGACAGATCCTTGGCGCCACGATCCTGGGCCCGGAAGGTGGGGAAATTGCCTCGCTTCTCCAGGTCGCCATGATGGGCAACCTGCGCTACGACGCGCTCCGAGATGGCGTCTTCAGCCATCCGACCTTCGCCGAGTCGCTGAACAACCTGTTTTCCCAGATCGACGACGAGAGGGTTCGGGCAACGCGCGGATCATAAGCACATGGCCCGTCCGGTTCCCACAGGGCAGAGCAATGCCCGGCCGGGAAGAGGGCACCGCCCTCGTGACCCGACCGGGCACATTGCTCCGGTTCTTCGTGATGACGTCGTCTAGTTGATATGGTCTACCGGCCGTTTGCACCTCGGGGACCACGCGGACCCGGCCCGTCGCCGCGGCCCATCCCCTGAACGCCAATCGTCCCTCGGAGAGCGTGATAGAGGGTGAACACAGCCTCCTGGTCGTCATCCAGGATGGCTGCAACCTCCGCCCGCCCTGCGGCACGGCGCGCCATAGGACGACGGACCCGCTCCCCTTCCTCGCGAGCCGCCTGTCGGGCCTCTCTGTGACGCGCCCGAATCGTGTCGAGCTGAGCCTTCTGATCGGCCGACAGCCCCAGAACGTCGTCTCGCACCGCCATCGCCTCCTCCCGGCGCGCTTCTTGCTCTGAACGACGGGTCGCACGCTGTTCTTCGATTTCCTGAATCTGTTCGTCCGTCAGCACCGACCGGATCTCGGCTCGCATCTCTTCCCGGAGCGACCGCATTTCCTCGCGCGTTTCCATGGACGGCCGCCCGGCATCTTCCGCGCGAAGATCGCGCATCCGCTCCCGGTACGCGCTGTGGATCTCGTCCACCTCGGACTGCTGCTCCTCGGTCAGGTCCACGACCTGCGACAGGCGATCGGCGGGCCCGGGTCGGTCTCCCTGACGGCCCCGGTTCGCCTGCCGGCGCTCCATTCGCCGGTCCGTGCGAGCCTCAAGGTTGTCGGTTTGCAGCGCCCGGGCATACGCGAGCGTACCGGTGGTGCCCAGCTCGTCGTGAATGGCGCCCGCGGCGGACCACAGCGCCCCAGGCTGCCGCTCGATTTGCTCAAGGATCGACCGAATCGCCTCCGACTGTGCGTCTGAAAGTCCGGCGTCGGTTGCCGCTGCCACCGCCGCATCGACGGTCTCGGCCGGAATGTCCACCTGCTGGGCAACGGCCGGCGTCCCGGTACTCCACGCGAATATTGCGACGGCCGTAAGCAACGCGAAAAGGCGAACCACGCGTCGCATGCCGGTTTCTTGGATGGAAATGTAGCTGGCTGATGTCATGGCTGAATGCTGTCTTGGATGGATGATCGGTTCTGGACTGCCCTTCACTGCCTTGGATTCACCGGTTAGATCGAAAACGGCACTGATTCATTTCATCTCATTTATGAAGAAACAATAAACGACTGGTCACCGCGCTCCGAAATCCTGACCGCCGTTCTCCAACACGCCATTGGCGAGGCCCCGATGACGCCCGGCGTTCCGCCCCCCGCTTCTATCCGTACCGCCCCCTTCGGCACCATGTCTACTCCATCCCCTTCTTCCCCGTATTGCTGCCTCGTCGTTGATGACGATCCCACGGCTCGTTCCGTGATGGCGCGCTACGTCTCGCGGCACCCGGACCTCGAACTGGCCGGCATCTGTGCGGACGCGGACGAAGCAAAAACGACGCTCCAGGACGAGCACGTCGACCTGGTCATTCTCGACATCGAAATGCCCGGCATGTCGGGACTCGAACTGGCCGACAT
>NZ_DAXETW010000084.1:0-11067 GCF_051155795.1 Longibacter sp. | reverse complement strand
AGCAATTTTATTTGCCAGCGTATCCGACATCTGTCGAATAATGCCGTCCGTCCCCTCGGACGCGTCGGACGGAGAAGTCGAACCGTCGCTCACAGAAAGATCCGTTCCTTGAAGAGAGTTCATCGCGACCGGCCATGCGGCCGTGCAGATGTCGCGCCACCTGCACCGAGCGTGCACCAGGCAAACGTATTACCCGAGCGAGTACATGACGAGAAGCGCGAAAGACAGAAGACCGATCAGGTACAGGATACTGAGCGGGCTCCGCTGTCGCTTCTTCCGACGCTTCACGCGCATACGCCGCTTGATGTCTTCCTCCTTCTCAGGATTGTAAAAACGCGGCTCGTAGGTGAATCGCTTTGGCTTTTTTCGGCGAGCTGGCGTAAACAGGCCCATGGCGACGTGGGATTTGGAATAAGATCAGTCGTTTACACATCTCAGATCGGTTGGACGTTCCACCTCTGCGCCCTGCCCTCGGTCCGGCGGCCCGAACTGAAGTGCGGCGGCTATCCAACGAAGATGCCGGCCACGCGGACAAGATACAGGTACGTCAGCGGCGCGGCAACCGCCATAGAGTCGAACCGGTCGAGCAGCCCGCCGTGCCCCGGCAGGATCGACGACGTATCTTTGACGCCCGCCGACCGCTTGATCTGGCTTTCGGCGAGGTCGCCCGCCTGGCTCAGTATTCCACAAATCACAACGACCGCTCCCAGGTCGACCCACGCGAGGTCCACCGCCCCCATGATTTTGAACCCGGCTGCCACGAGCGCTGCGGCGATGGCACCTCCGATCGCGCCTTCCCACGTTTTATTCGGTGAAATGGACGGCGCCAGCTTGGTCCTTCCGACGGCTTTGCCCGTGTAAAGGGCGAAAATGTCGGTCGCCCAGACAAGAAAGAAGGTCAACATGACCAGGAGGAACGCGCCCATCGCGTCCACCTCCGGGCCGCGTCCGGTGCGAAGCGCGACAAGCGCAGCGAGGAAGCCACTCGGGTAGAGCCCGGACCCGAGCGTGATCATGAGGTTCGCCAGAAAGTTGTCTTTCTCAAGGACGAAGGGAGCCAGTGCTACGAAGACGACTGCAACGGTCAGAGCCAGCGCCCATGCGGCCGGAACCATCACACCGGCGACGACAAGGACCCCCAGTGCGTACCCGACGACAGCATTCGGCGTGCACCCCGACGACCGTGCAATCGCGAAAATCTCCGACTGTGCAACCAGACCGATGGCAGCGATGAGGGCTGCAAACGGCCAGCCACCGACGTAGGCGAGGCCGAGTACAACGGGGGCGGCCACGAGAGCCGTTAGCACTCTTCGAATGGAGTCGGACATACGGTGGAGAATGGCGAAAGCAGGACAGATGAACGGCGTGCACGGACCGCCGACGAAAGGGAACCGTCGGGAGAGAAATCGTCCGACCGGTCAGGTCTCAGTCTTCATCATCCGGGGCGCTGAAATCGATGCGGTCGTGGCCTGAGTCGAGGCGGGACTGCTGCTCTGGTGAGTGCGCGTCCGGCGCGTTCGGATCAGCGCTGAGGGCGGCCTTTTCCAGTTCCTCATCCGTCAGACGCTGCTGCATGATTTCTCTCGCTTCCTCCACATTTTCCGGCGGAACGAGAACAATCACGTTGGCCAGGTCGCCGACGTTAAGGTTGAAGGCATGATCTCGCTTCGTCAGGACGACCGCAGGAAGGCCGGCATCATCGAGGCGGTCCCGGACCATGTCGGCCTCGTAGTCGGTGCCCGTGGAGAAAACCGGTACCCAGTTCTCGTACGTGCTCATAGGTCTTGGCTGGCTGATGAA
This sequence comes from Longibacter sp., assembly GCF_051155795.1. Lineage (NCBI taxonomy): Bacteria > Pseudomonadati > Rhodothermota > Rhodothermia > Rhodothermales > Salisaetaceae > Longibacter > Longibacter sp. Next base: position 9,267 of record NZ_DAXETW010000084.1, on the reverse strand, counting down.
CAGGCAGGGGCGGCGTGTCCGCGACGTGGGACGATGCCATGCTGCGGCACCGCGTCGAGGGACCATCTGCACCGCTCACGATCGGCACCGTTCCCCACTCGATAAAACCGGATGCGACGCTACAGTCCGGCCGGGGGTGGGTGGGCTTTGGCTTGCTCCGGCGGGCGACTCGAGGCCTCCAACAGGTAGATCACGGCCGAGAATGCGACCAGTCCGAGCACGACAGAATACCACGGCATCGTCATGCCCTGCGCAACCGTCGCCGACGCCGTGTCCACCGGTGCGTCGAACTGCGAGACGACGACGATCACGCCGTTGTTGGCGAAGTGCGCCAGAATCGCGGGCCATAGACTGCCGGTGCGCCACGTAAGGTACGCGAGGTAGATTCCGATCGCGGCCAGCGGAAGAAACTGGCTCAGGCGTAGGTGATACAGGCCAAACAGGACGCCAGACAACACGATCGCCATCACCGGGGATACGGCGCGCTCGAACTGGCGTTGCGCGTATCCGCGGAAGATCAACTCTTCGCAGATCGCCGGGGTGACGGCCATTACCAGAAGCCCGAAGACCAGGTGGAAGTCGCTCTTGAGGACCTGTTCAATCAGCTTCATGCTCTGCTCGTCCAGCAGCCGTACGGAGTCCGGGAGGGGAATCTTCTGGTTCAACGCGGCCAGCCACTGGGCAACGGGCAGAAACGCGATCATTCCCGCGAGAGACAGCATGAGGGTCCGTGCGCTCGTTTGCCGCACCCGAAGGAAAGCAGTGATTTGACGGGCGTGTAGGCGCGCCAGAAGCAGGGTGGGAAGCGCAAACGATACCCATTGAGCGAGCGCATTCGTCAACAGGACTTCCTGGCCAAACGAACCAAGCAATTGTTCAGGATCGCCCAGGCTGGCGAGTCCGTCGGGGCCTTCCTTCGCGACCAGGATAGCCATCAGAATCACCGGCGAAGCGATGACCTGGAATAGAAGAAAGGCGCCCAGGATGGCAAAGAGCGCCGTTGCGAAGCCGAACGCCGTTTCATTGGATGGCGGCTCCAACGGCCCATTCAGCGCAATGCGACGATCCGGCGCCCACGGATCCGGTAGAGACGGGCGCGTCGTCGAGTCTTCGGATGCGGGGGACGGCTCCGGCATAAATCGGGAAAGGCTGAGCGGTTAACGCGAACGGCAGCAAACGGGCGCGATCGGTCGGGGACATCACCCGTGGGCACGACTTGCATCATAGCGGGTGAACGACTGTGTGGGAAGCGGTTCCCAGATTCTTCGCAGGAACAATCGGCGAGGACCTGCAATACATGCGGGTGTCCGATCAGGGTGGCGCACCGCGGCCGCGGTTTCGCGTCCCTTGCTGGTCGATGTATCTGTACTTCCTGGCAGTATTCTGCGCTTGTAGCTCAGTTGGATAGAGCGTTGGATTCCGGTTCCAAAGGTCGGGGGTTCGAATCCTCCCAAGCGCACTTCCACGCCTCTCGCACTCCGTGCAGAGAGGCGTTTCGTATGTTGTGCCGTTTCGACCGTATGTTACGCCGTGTCGAGCATGCATCCCCTTCTCCGTACGGTCCAGGCGGACCGGACACGGGGATCCATGCTGGTCATGCCGACGCGTCCTCGCGGGCCCGCTCCTGGCCCAGGATGTAGCGCTTGTAGGTGACATATGACGTCGCGAGGATGATAAGCGCTACGATCGGAGGCACAACAGCAGCGACCGGGTCGCCTGCGGCGAGGTGGGCGATGATTGCCGACGTAAAGGAGATCGTGAAGCCGGCATACGTCCATTCCTTGATCCATCGCGGCAGCGGAATCAACAGTGCGATCGCCCCGGCGATCTTAGCGATTCCGAGTTCCACGCGGAAGTAGTCCGGAAATCCCAGGTCAGCAAAGGTCTGCGCAGCCGCCTCCGACACGAAGTACATGGTGCCAGACCCGGCCATCATCAGCGCAAGAAGCACAGTGGCAGTCCAGTATACGTATTTGATCTTCATCGTGGGTGTGTACGCTTAGACATGTATTCGTGAATCGTGATGCATCGTATTCAGCGACCGGTACGCATGATCGACCGCCGGCATGATGCTACGTTCATCCTGGGTCGTCCGTGTGGCGTTCAATCCATTGACCTACGTTTTCTTCGAGCACGGGCAGCGTGACGGGGCCGCTTCCGAGCACGACGTCATGGAAGGCCCCAATGTCGAAGTCTCTTCCGAGTGCCGCCTCCGCCTCCTGTCGCAGTTCGCGAATTTTGATCTCGCCCATTTTGTAGCCGAGGGCCTGCCCCGGCCACGAGATGTAGCGATCGATTTCTGTTTCCACCTCGTTCTCAGGTAGTGCCGTTCGCGCCGACATATAGTCGATGGCGCGCTGACGGGACCAGCCCTTGGCGTGCATCCCGGTGTCGACCACGAGCCGGCATGCCCGCCACATCTCGTAGGTCAGTCGCCCGAAGTTGCTGTACGGATCATCGTAAAAGCCTGCTTCGAGGCCGAGCCGTTCCGCGTACAGACCCCAGCCCTCCCCGAACGCAACCACATACGTGTTTCGGCGGTGAGCGGGCAAATTATCCATTTCGCGGGCGAGGGCCACCTGCAGGTGATGACCCGGAACGGCCTCGTGAAGCGTGAGGGCTTCGAGCGTGTACAGTGTCCGGCGTTCGAGGTCGTACGTGTTGACCCAGTATTCTCCGGCCCGGGTTCCGCCGGCGGGCGCCGGGATGTATCGCCCGACGGTGTACGTCGGCGCCAGCTCGTCGGGAACGGGGACGACGGTATACGGCTGACGCGGTAACGTGCCGAAAAGCGACGGTAGCTTCCCGTCCATCTGCTTCGCAATCCAGGCCGCCTCTTTCAGCAGTGCCTCAGGTGAAGACGGGGTAAAGCGGGGGTCAGCTCGAAGCGTGTCGATAAAGGACTGAAGGTCTCCGTCAACTCCGAGCGTCGACATAACAGCTTCCATCTCTCCGCGGATGCGGTTCACCTCCCGCTTTCCGACGGCATGAACCTCGTCGGCCGAGACGTCAAGCGTCGTATACTGGCGTATTTTCGACGCGTAGTAGGCATCGCCGTCGGGAAGGGCCGTCGCCGCAATCTCTGTCCTCGTCTTGTCGGCATAGGTGCGAAGGAAGGCGGCGAACGATTCGTATGCGTCTACGACACCGCGAACTGCCGCGGCCGCGGCCGACCGAAGCTCCCGCTTCTCATCATCGGTCAGGTCACCGGACGGCGATCGGAACGGGGCATAGAACGGGCTCTCCTCCACCGCATCCACCTGTTGAGCGGCCACGTCGCGAGCAATGCTCTGGACGGCAATCCGCGGCTGCGTCATTCCGCGGTCGAGCCCGCGACGCATGTTTGCGATCTGCTGGCCGACGTACCGCGGCACATCTTCCAGTACCCGGATGTACCGCCGGTAATCCTCTGCCGTGCGAAACGGGAGTACGCGGGGCAGAAAGGTCAGCGTCTGGTGGAATCCGCCCTGCGTGTGAACGGGAATCTGCGCGGATGCAAAGCGGTTCGAGCGAAGGCGTTGTCGCAACTGGGACTTCAGCAGGTCGGCACTAATCTGGTCCGTGCGGGAGAGCTTCGAATGATCGAAAGGCTCCAGTTCATTCAAAAACGCCCGGGTGGCCTGTGCGCGCGCGTCGCGTGCTGTCGGCGAAACGTCGGGCAGCGTGGACAGTGTGTCTCGCCAGCCGGAGACCGTCGCAGACAGCGGGTAATGGGCGACGCGCCACGTCCATTCTCGGTCGAACAGGTCGTGGAGGGAGTCGGCTAGTGCATCCTCGGTGCTGCCGCCCGAAGAGGTCGTGTCAGGCCCGATCAAAACATTCCCCGGGTGCGCTGCGGCTGAGATCATCGAGCCCGATCCAGCGGAGACGACGCAGAACATGAGCGTGGCCAGACCACAGAGGATACGACGGTTCATGGCGGCGTGGATCGATAGGTAGATTGGATTGGTCGCCGGGATCCTGCGACATGCGAACCGCTCGCCGGGTCCGCCCAGATGCTGAAAAAGGTCGGCCGGAAGATCGTCAAGCGCTTTCGTCGTCGGGCGACAGACTGTCACACACACGTCACACATCCGTCACATAGTCGACGTTGACGGCCAGCACGCCAACGTTCGCATCCGATCGGTAGGACTGGGCGGAATTACCGGACGCGGGTTTCCTGCTGACGGCCGGGGGCTATCGCCACCATTGTCCCTGCCACTACCGGAACCGCCGCACCCGGCCCCGGTCGCAGCACCGCTTCCATCACAGGCTGCAAGAAATGCAAATTCCGTGGACATTGCAACAAGAGAGCCTGCAAAACGGGGCATTGCAAACCGATGCCGGCTAGCAGACCGTCGATCAGCGTGCGGAGACATCCGCATCACGTTCGTGTGGACGCTCGCGCCAATGCGAGGCCAACGACCAGATGAACGACCAAGTGCGAGACTTGACGCTGGTCACTCTGATCGTACCTTTACCTATACCCGGCCCGGTCTACCGGGCATTTTCCTCCTGGCAGTGAATCTTCCATGCGACGACAGCTTTTTGCCCTATCCACTCTCCTCGCTCTTTTCGTTGTTCCGGCTTTCGGACAGCCCGATCCCTCCTTCTCCGCCGACGACGTATTCGCGCTGGAATGGGCCGTGAATCCGCAGATGTCGCCGGACGGGGAACGTGTCGTATACGTCCGGACGAGTATGGACAAGATGAAGGACCGGCGACAACAGCGTTTGTGGTTGGTGGGCGCCGACGGTTCGTCGCACCGGAAACTGACAGGGCTCGACATCGCAGAGTCGAGTCCCCGGTGGTCGCCCGACGGTGAGTACGTCGCGTTCACGGCCGGCACGGATGCGGGAACGGAAATCTTCGTCTACAGCTTCGAGACAGGACACGCCACGAAGCTCACGCAGCTGGACCGGTCGCCCTCGGGGTTGCGATGGTCCCCGGACGGGTCGAAAATCGCGTTCTCGATGCTCGTCCCGGATGAGCCGCCGTCTCTGGACGCCTCCCTGCCGGAGGCTCCGGAGGGTGCCGAGTGGGCGGACCGGCCGCGCGTCATCACGCGTCTTCGGCACGAGGCGGACGGGACCGGATACCTTGAGCCCGGCTACCATCATCTGTTCGTCGTCCCTGCAACCGGCGGCACGGCACGGCAACTCACGACCGGCTCCTATCACCACCGCTCGGCACCGGTGTGGCTACGCGATGCCTCCGGACTTATCTTCGCGGCCGACCGAACCGACGATTGGGCCCACGACCGGCGCGAGACCGACCTGTACCGGGTGGATCTATCGTCACGCGACGTGGACCGCCTCACGGACCGGAACGGGCCGGACCACTCCCCTGCGATTTCCCCGGACGGACAGCGGATCGCGTATCTGGGATTCGACGACCGGGTCCAGACCTACCAAAACACGCGGTTGTACGTGATGGAGGCCAACGGCTCGTCTCGGCAGGTCATCACACCGGATCTCGACCGGAGCATCTCGGATATCGTCTGGGCCCCCTCCGGAGACGGTTTGTACGCATCCTACCTGGAGTCCGGCGACACCAAAATCGCTCGTATCGGCCTGGACGGAAGTGCACGCGAGATTACGGGCACGGTCGGGGGAACGTCCATCGGCCGCCCATACACCGGCGGCTCATTCTCCGTGGCGCCGAACGGGCACATCGCCTTCACGCACGCTACGTCGGAATATCCATCGGACGTGGCCCTGGCGGCTGACGACGGACAGGTCACGCGGCTGACCCGGCTGAACAGCGACCTTCTCGCCCACCGTACCCTCGCTGAGGTCGAAGAGGTGACGTGGACGTCTGAAGATGGACGGACGATTCAAGGGTGGATGGTCCGTCCACCGAATTTCTCGCCCGACCGGTCGTACCCGTTGCTACTGGAAATTCACGGCGGTCCGATCACGAGCTACGGCCCGACCTTTTCCGCCGAAATCCAGCTCTACGCCGCAGCAGGGTACGTTGTCCTGTACGCGAACCCGCGGGGCAGCACCGGCTACGGCGAAGCGTTTGCCAACCTGCTCTACCACGATTATCCGGGCGGCGACTATGGCGACCTGATGGCCGGGGTGGATGCCGCGCTCGGCACAGCCAACATCGACCGCGATCGCCTCTATGTCACGGGCGGAAGTGCCGGCGGCACGATGACGGCCTGGATGGTCGGGAAAACCAACCGCTTCCGCGCGGCCGTGGTCACGAAGCCGGTCATGAACTGGTACAGCAAGACGCTCGTTGCCGACAACTATTACGCGTACGCAGACTACCGCTACCCCGGTTACGCGTGGGAAAACCCGCAGAAGTATCTGCAGGAGTCGCCCATCTCCCTCGTGGGCAACATCGAGACGCCAACGATGACGATGGTTGGTACGGACGATCTGCGGACGCCGCCGTCGGAAGCGCGCCAGCTGTACCATGCACTCAAGATCCGCAAGGTTGATACGGCGCTCGTTCAGATCCCGGGCGCATCGCACCACATCGCCGCCCGGCCCAGCCAGCTTGCTGCAAAGGTCGCCTACACCCTTGCATGGTTCGAGCGGTACCAGTAATTGTGCGCTGTTTTGCGGCCAGGGCGGCGAGCATCGGGTTCCGAAGCACCGACACCGGGGATTGACCCCTCGCCCGCATCCGCGCACTGGGTATGGCCGCAGGGCCACTGTCCGCCCAGGTTACGGCGGCGCACGTCGAGAGGCCCGACGTTATGTGATCCGCGCGTTTCCGCTCGCAGCACGGCCCCATGCAGCCTACGTTTCGATACACCGACCGTCAGGAGGCCGGTCGCCATCTGACCCGGCATCTGGCGCGGTTCGAATCTCGCGATCCACTCGTGCTGGCCCTACCCCGCGGCGGCGTACCGGTCGCCTTCGAGGTGGCCCGAGCCCTTCGCGCCCCGTTGGACGTGTGGGTGGCCCGGAAACTCGGGATCCCGCAGCAGCCCGAACTGGGATTCGGCGCGATTTCGTCGGGCGACGTCACTGTTATCGACGAAGCGACCATCCGCGCAACAGGGCTGTCCAGCACGGATATCCAGGCAGTCGTGTCCAGGGAACGAGAGGAACTCCGGCGTCGCACCGACCGCTACCGGTCCAACCGAACCGATCCCGCCGATCGCGTGCCGGGACGCCACGTCATCGTGGTGGATGACGGCCTCGCGACCGGGCTAACCGCGGAAGCAGCCCTCCGATCGATCCGCGGGCGCCAACCCGCCTCCATCACGCTCGCCGTTCCGGTCGCCGCCTCCGATTCGGCACGGCGCATAAAGGAAGTTGCCGACGCGTTCGTCTGTCCTCTCGAGACGGACGATCTGGTCGCGATCGGCGTGTGGTACAGGCGCTTTCCGCAGCTATCGGACGAGGATGTGCTGGCCCTCTTGGAAAAAGCGGCACGCAGCCGGCATGCGCGCTCGCCGAGGGACGAAGTGTTCCCGGACCGTTCCTTCGACTCTTCCCATCCGTCCCGTCGTGACGCATGATGCCTCACCCCTCTGGCGAACCGGTCCACCCACAGTCGTTGTTGGACCGGGAGGTCGATTTTCTTCGGGAGCCATCTGTCTATCCGGAGGCCGCCGACACGGTGCAGGTAATCGAGACGCACATGGCGTGGGTCTTTCTCGTCGGTCCGTCCGCATACAAGCTGAAGAAATGCATTGATCGACCCGGGATGGACTTCACCACCCCGAACGCCCGCCGCCACGATGCATGGGCCGAGGTTCGCCTCAACCGGCGGCTTGCGCCAACCGTCTACCGGGGAGTTAAAACGATCACTCGTTCAGCGGACGGGACGTTATCGATTGATGGACCGGGCGAGGTCGTCGACTGGATTGTGCACATGCGCCGCCTGCCGGAGGAAGCAGCCGTCCCGCAACGGCTCGAAGCAGGCACGCTGACGGTCCAAGACGTGCGTGCGATTGCGCGACGGCTCGCGCGGTTCTATGACGCCGCCTCGCCGGTGGGCATGAGGGCATCCAGATACGTCGACCGGTTTCGCGAACGCTTCCGTCATAACGAAGAGGTGCTTCGTACACCGGCGTTTGCCGTCCCCGAAGCGACCATATCCAGTGCGTTCGATACCCTTACTGCTGCGCTGGCATCTCATCACTTCCCCGTTCGAGAGCGGGCTGCGGCCGTCGTCGACGGTCACGGCGACCTCCGGCCCGAGCACGTTTACCTGGCACCGTACGCTCTGGTCATCGACTGCATCGCGTTCGACCGGGACCTGAGACTGATCGATCCCGTCCACGAACTGGCATTCTTCACGATGGAATGCGACCGCGACGGGGCGACGTGGGTGCACGACGAGCTTTTTGACGCCTACGCGGCCGTATCCGGATCCCACCCGCCGGCGTCGCTGATCGCGTTCTACCAGGCCGCTGAAGCGTCCACCCGAGCTCGCCTCGCCATCTGGCACCTCGACGATGGCTCTGCTGAGAACGCCGCCTACTGGCGAGAGCAGACCGTTGCCTACCTCGACACCGTCGCAGAAAAGCTCAGCGCAATTCCGGTGCCTCGAGCAGAGTCAGGGAGAAGCACCGCCACGGGCTTGTGATCGGGGCGCATCGGTTTCCCTCACCTGTTGCGCCCGGCGTCACGGGCCTGTACCACGTACCCAGGCAGTTCGTCACCGGCTGCATCTGCCTTCATGCGACGAGCCTCGCGTTCGGCAGGATACACATCGGTGAGGGGAAGCAGCGACCGGTTTGCGTGTAGCCGGACGATGGCGTCGGCAAGGCGCGGGGCCAGATCAACCCGGTGAATCGCCTCGGCCACCGAGCCGACCGGCGCATTCGGGGACGTGATGGAGTTTGACACATAAACTTTGTGGAGGTCTCCGTGGCTCAGGGTGTCCTCGCATTCGGGACGCAAACACGCCGTGCGTTACCGCGGCGACGACCCGACGCGCTCCACGCGCTCGACAAGCCATCGCGGTCTGCGCGAGGGTGCGCGCCGAACTGGTCAGATCGTCTACGACTACGGCGGTCCGACCGCCGACCGGCCCGACCACCTGCCTCCCACGAACGATGCTTTCCGTGCCTTCTTTCTCCAGGAAAACAAGCGGTACGTCCTCCGAACCCCGCATTTCAAGCCGTTTACGGAAGGCTTCGGCACGCTTGACGCCACCGGCATCCGGGGAGACCACGGGCATCACGTCGTCTCCGTAATCTATGGAGAACGGCATCGATCAATGCCGGCGCGGGCGTGAGATGCTCGGCGGGGATGCGAAACGCGTTCTGGTAGGCCGCCATGTTGTGCACGTCCACAGTCACGAGGGCGTCCGTCC
>NZ_DAXETW010000083.1:0-8800 GCF_051155795.1 Longibacter sp. | reverse complement strand
GCGTTCGGTACTACCTCTTCCGGAGCCTAAACATCTGATGCGGACAGGCCCCCCCCCCCCACCACCGTCGCACGGCCGTGCGACGGTGGTGGAGGTGGGGGGCCTGTCCGCATCAGATGTTCAGGCTCCGGAAGAGGTAGTACCGAACGCCGACGTCGAAGAACATGCCGTGGGACGTTTGATCCCCGAAGTCTTCCTGGTCTTCGTAGTCGTACGCGTACCCCACCCCCGCAGTCAGAAGCAGGCGGTTCTCGATAAACACGCGTGCATCCGTCTGTACGTTTGCACCGAGCGTCCACTCCTGAGCCTCAAACGGCTCCACCCGACTGATACGGTTGTACCGGGCGTTCACCTGCGTGTCCAGCTGAAACCGATCCGCAACGTCATAGAGCCAGGTTGCATCGAGCGTGATCCTGGATCGGGAGTCGGCAATCCGGTCGTCCTCGGTTGGACGTAGATACTGCCCGTCCAGGACGAATCCGATCTGCTGACGGAGCCCCAGGTTCGTGAAATACTCTCCGGACGCAAAGACGCCGTACGCAGAGTCGATGGTGCGACTGCGTTGGCTCAGGATCCCGTTGTCCTCGGTTCGGTCGAGTTCGTTCTCGTAATCCAGCGTCAGCCCGACGCGGACCTCCCCTCCCTCGAGTCGACGCGCGACCGGTTCCTGCAGGGCCTCGGCAACGAAGAAGACCTCACCCGGCGCAAGCCCGTCGGCGGTATTGCCAATCCCGGAGAACAGGTCGTTCCAGAAGTACTTGTCCGGCCGATCATAGATCGCCGTATACCCCGGACGCCGTGCGAACGCCTGCGCGGCCGCTTGAACCGCATCGGCTCCCATTACCTCTTCCCGTCCCAGTGCCCGGAGGCGTTCTCTGACACGCAGTGCGCGAACCACCGGTGTCACGTCGCGAACACGTCCGAAGCCGACGCCGAGCCGGGCGCGGCTTGCGTACACGACGCCGAGGTTCTGTACGTCATCTTCCGGCGACAGCGGCTCGTTGATGGTCGTCGAGCGATTCAGGTACGCGGCCTGGTTGGACGTGCGCGCGGCTAGAAAGAAATTCTCCTGGACGTACTCGTTCCACTCCAGATCCACACCAATCGCGGACGTGACGGTGCGCACATCCTCCTCTCTGCTCGCGTTGCCGGCCTCTTCATCCTGCGTGCGCCGATCGTAATCGAAAACGGGCGTGACGCGGAGTTCAAAGGTCCGCTGCTCACTCTCGTAAAATGTCTCCGCTTCGGGGCGGAAAGAGGTTGCGAGAGACGAGCGCGTCTGTTCGCGATCGATCTGAAGCGGGTCCTGCAGGTCTGTCGATCGCGTGGATCGACTCCCGCTACTCGATACGTTCAACCACAGGTTCGTGTAGGACCACGTCGGCAGACGATACCGGGTGATGTCGGTCACGTCCGACGGTGTCGCGTATCCTGGCGGCGACGTCGGGGGATCGTCCCCGGTCTCTTGCCCGACGGCCGTCGCCGGAATGAGGGTGAAAAATAGGAGTCCGGCGAGCGCGGCTGTGAGACGAGGGAACATGGAAAATAGAAATACCTGAAAGAAAACGAAGCGTCGATTCACCCAGAGAAGGCGACTCATCGAAGGCACGTATCCCGGGTGCGATCATGTTACACGCAACGGACCGGAGACACACAGGTTTATCTAAGATAACCTAACCGTGCGTCCTAGACAGGCACATTACATGAAGCCGTTCGAGCGAGCGACCCGCCACGAACAGAACGCGCCTGCCGCAGCCAGCAGCAGGCGTGGGGTACACTGCTTCGCATCAGAGGTACTACCGAGCGTACTGCCGTCGCACTACGCCATCAGCAGGTCGAACAGGTGAACGATGCGCTGGCGGAGGCGACGACGGTCGACGACCATGTCCACAAATCCGCGCTCAAGCAAGAACTCCGAGCGTTGGAAGCCGTCCGGTAGATCGGAGCCGATCGTTTCCCGGATGACGCGGGGGCCCGCAAAGCCGATGAGGGCCTCTGGCTCGGCGATGTGAATGTCGCCGAGCATCGAAAAGGACGCCGTCACGCCTCCCGTCGTCGGGTGCGTAAGAACGGAAATATATGGCAATCCGGCCTCGTCGAGGCGCGCGAGGTGGGCACTCGTTTTCGCCATCTGCATGAGACTGAGCGCGCCCTCCATCATCCGTGCTCCCCCGCTTTGAGAGATGATAACGAGCGGAATCTCGCGGGTGTAGGCGCGCTTGATGGCGCGGGCGATGGTTTCCCCGACCACCGAGCCCATCGACCCACCGATAAAGCTGAAGTCCATGCAGGCCATGGATACGTCATGCTCGCCCATTCGGCCGGTGGCGGCGCGGGCGGCATCGTTCTGCCCGGTTTTCTGACGAGCCTTCTCCAACCGCTGGTCGTACGGTTTGCGATCTTCGAAGTCGAGCCGATCGACGCTGACGAGGTCGGTGTCGTGGACCTCGTACTCCCCATCGTTGAAGAGGAAGTCGAAGTACCGCCCGCTGCTCATCCCGAAGTGGTAGCCGGAACTCGGGAAGACCAGCAGATTCTCCTCCAGTTCGCGCCGGTTGATGATCTCTCCCGTCTTCGGGCATTTCACCCACTGCCCTTCCGGTACCTCATTCTGTTCCTTCCGGGTCGTGAGGATGCCGGCTTTCTTGCGCTTGAACCACGGCATGGCGGAGCGATCGTCGAGTCACGTAAAGACAGTCGAATAGAATCGGGCGGCGGGGGCGAACCGCGACAGACATTCCATAATCTGGATCACCGGCGCCAATGTCCAAATCCACGCTCGCGGTCCGCGTGAAATTCCGTCGCGCATCTGCGCTCCCAGGTGAGGTCGCGGCGCGTCCCCGTCTCTACCCTCCGACTTGAAATGCCTTCAGGTACATGGGCTCAAAGGTCGATGGCTCTGGGTTCTGTTCGCGGCGGAGCCGCTCGGCCGCGCAGCGCGCCACCCAGGCGGCAGAGGGACGGGACGCCTCGGCAGCAAGGCGCGTCACCTGAACACCGGCCGATTCGAGCGCTGACTCGGTCTTCTCCGCTCCGGTTCCGAGAAGCCACACGCGGTTGCCCGACACGCCCAGCCAGTCCGGGACGTGCGCGACCTTCATGGCTGCGGCAGCGGCCTGGATCGTGAGCCGGGCCGCGGGGCCGGTGTTCTGTGTATGGTCTGATCGCCCGCCGCCGCGAACGCGGTAGGCCGCACCGTATATTTCGTCTCGCCGAGCATCGAGGGCCGCACAAACGATGTCGCCCTCCCTGGCGTACGGACTGACCGTTGCCGCCAGGGCCTCCAATGTCGGCACCCCAATGAGGTCCGCGCCAACGGCTTCGGCCCAGCCCTTGGCGGTGCTGACGCCAATCCGAAGGCCCGTGTACGACCCCGGCCCCTTTGACACGGCGACCACGTCGATTTCATCGCGCCCGACCTCCGCACGCGCCAGCACCTCTTCAATCAGCGGCGTCAGGTGGCGTGCATGCGCACGCGGCCGGTGCATGTGGGCCTCCGCAACGACCCCGTCGTCTACGTACAACGCGGCGCCGCACGTGTGCGTAGCGGTCTCAATCGCAAGAAGAACCATCACGATGTCCGATAAGCCGCAAAAGAAACAGAGCACTTAGGTCGCACCGATCGTACGCCGGCCGAACCCAAGCGTCTCGACCGATCCTCCGCAACCCTCAATCCAAGATCTCCAATCCCCGATCCTCAATCCCCTCCCGCCGCTTCGATCTTCCGAGCAAAGGCGTCCACCGTCCGGGCGCCCTGGACTTTTTCGCCGTTCACAAAGAACGACGGCGTCCCGGTCACGCCGGCCTCCTTTCCGGCCTCCAGCGAGGCATTCACCTGACGTGCGACGGATCGATGCACGTCGGAGGTGCGATCCGTCGCGCAGGTCTTCCAGTCATCCACGTTGACGGCCGTCTCGGCCAGGATGGATTCGCTTTTCTCCATCACGTTCCCCGGCGTCAGCGCGTCCTGATTGGAGAAGTAGAAGTCGTGTAGCCGCCAGAATGCCTCCTCATCCTGCCGGGCCGCGCACTGTGCGGCCATCGCGGCCGGACGCGCCCATTCGTGCGAGGACAACGGGAAGTGCATGAACACAACACGCAGCCGGTCCGGATAGCGCTCGCGCAGCTGGTCGACCAGCGTCGTCGCTCGTGCACAGTAGGGGCACTGAAAGTCCGAAAACTCGATCAGCGTGACGGGGGCGTCCGCAGGGCCGAGGGCGGGCATGCCTTCCGACGCGCGCTGCAGGACGTCGGCTCGAGCCTCGCTTTCCTGCTGCTGCGAAGCCTGCATCTGTTCTGCGGATCGCCCGACGTCGAGCGGCGGTCCGGCCAGAAGCAACACTTCCGACTCGTCCTCGCGGATCATCACGAGCACACGATTCTGGTTGTTCACCACGAGTTGGGCGCGGTAGAACCCATCAAGCGAGCTTTTGCGAAGGGAATCGATCCGCAGAGAATCCGCATCGCGAACCTGAGGAATCTCAAGGCGGAGGTTGGCGAGAATCTTCCCTTCGTCAACATCGGGCGCAGTGGAGGTATCGCCGCATCCCGCCAGCAGGACAAATGCGGTGAGAATAGTAGCGAGAAGCGAGGCCGGGCGCATCATGGGCAGAACGGTTGGGTACGGATTCAGGCGGCAGAGCAGAGAGACCGGTCAGTTGCCTTCCGCGGCCGTAGCGGCCTGCTCGATGCGGCGAGTGAAGGCCTCGATCGACCGCGCTCCCTGCACCTTCTCCCCATTGATGTAAAAGGAAGGCGTCCCGGTCACATTGACCTCCTGGCCGGCCTGCATGTTTGCCGTGATGGTCTGCTGTACTTCCTCGTGTGCGGACGACGTCTCGTCCTGCGCGCACGTCTTCCACGCCTCCATGTCGATCGACGCCTCTGCGAGGTAGCTTTCGCTCTTCGCCATCACGTTGTCCGGCGTAAGGTCGCTCTGCTCCGCGAAGTACGCGTCATGCAGTGTCCAGAAGGCATCATCGCTCTGCCGGGCCGCGCACTGCGATGCTATGGCGGCCGGACGCGCCCACTCGTGCATGGGAAGCGGATAGTGCACGTACACGACGTTTAGCGTTTCGGGATAGCGTGAAAGAAGCTCGTTCACGAGATCGGATGCGCGGGCGCAATACGGGCACTGAAAATCCGAGAACTCGACCAGCGTGACCGGGGCATCGGCCGGGCCGCGGACGGGCATGCCCTCGGTAGCACGGGCGAGGGTAGCCCCGCGCTCGGACGCCTCGTCCGCCATGGCCTGGTTCACCTCCTCCAGGGTGCGGCTGACGTCGATCGGCGGTCCAGCGAGCAGCAGCGCCTTCGCCCCGTCCGGCGTGATCAGCATCGGGATCTGGCGACCGTTGACCGTCAGAGTCGCCCGCTTGAATCCTTCAACGTCGCTTTCCGAGAACGAACTGAGCGACACCTGCCCGGTCTGCCGAAGCTGCGGAATCTCCATCTTCAGGTTGTCGATGATACGCTGGGTGTCCAGCGCGTCCTCCTGAGCGTGCGAGGAAAGGGGGACGAAGACGAGGAGCAGGCTGACGAGCAGGGCACCGCGAAGCAGGCGGGCAGGGATCGATCGGCGATTCATGAGACGCAGGACTGGTGACGGAAATTCGTCGGGCGAGCGGGCCTGAGCGGGCCCGCTCCGAAACACGACGCAAACGATGGCCGACAGCCGAGGTTGCAAAGACCGTCGGAAGAGATCGGGGTCGCCACGACGGACATGAAACGCCATTCAGCCGCAAGAGAAGACGTCTTCGTCGGACCTCTGCATCCGCGAATCATTCATCGCCATGCAGATAGGCCGCCACCTTGCTCGCCACCGAACGCGGGAGGAACCGCGTGGCGAAGGCGCCAGCCTTGTTGGAAAGGCCCGGCACCGCGAGGGAGTCTCCGCGCCGGAAGGCCTCGTAGCCGTGCGAGGCCACGGCGCTCGACGACATCGCCGCGCCGGACTCAAAGAGAAGCGCGTTGTTCATACCCGCCCGATCAGCGAAATCTGTTTTCGTCGGGCCGGGCGCCAGACATGTAACCGTGACCCCGCGTCCGGCAACCTCCTGCGCCAGCGCCTCCGAAAACGACAGGACGTATGCCTTCGTGGCGTAGTAGACCGCCATGTTCGGGCCAGGCTGAAATCCGGCCGTCGAGCCGACGTTCAACACGCCGCCCCGTCCCCGTTCGAGCATCCCCGGAAGCAAGAGCCGGGTAAGGTGCGTTAGCGCGCTGACATTCACGCCGATCATATCGAGTTGCTTCTGTTCATCGGCGTCGGCGAACGACCCGCGGGTCCCAAAGCCCGCGTTGTTCACCAGCACATCCACGGTTAGCCCCATCTCGTCGAGTCGCTCTACCACCCCGCGCCCTACGCCGGGCGTGCTGAGGTCCCTTGGAAGAACGTGCGCTGCTATGCCGAACGTGTCGCGCAGGAACGACGCGTGGTCGTTCAGTGCATCCTCCCGCCGAGCGAGCAGGACGAGATCTGCCCCATCACGGGCGAAGCAGCGAGCAAGTTCAGCGCCGATGCCGGACGAGGCACCGGTGACGAGGACGGTTTCGCTAGGAGACACGATCAGAAGGGATCGAGGAGACGGGAAACGAAGTCGGATAGCGGCCGCCTGCACGCGATGCAAACTATTCAGGTTCCGTCGTCGCGCGATCGAACGCGTCCGCCGGGTACCCATCGGTTCCTTCCCGTACAGGAGTCAGCTTCGGAATCGACACACGGAATCACGACCCAGTGAAACCGAAAATGACGTTCGCGGCCGAGCTGGAGGTCGCGCCTCTCTCAGTCTTCCCCACGCTCCTCTTCTTCTCTACCTATTACCCCATCGCTTTTCATAGCCTCGACGAGTTCTTTTGCGATTCGGTCGGCAAGGAAGGACTCCCCCTCAAACGTTTCGACAACCCCTCGCCACACGCGACCGTTTGTTCTAACGTCGTATAGACTGGCATCTACGTTGATCAGAATAGGACCCTGTGTTTCAGGAATACTACGGGCGTCCATCCTTCGCTCGTTGAATGTTAAGAGTAGTGCATACGGCCGCTGTTTTTCTTTCGCGTCGTCGAGACCCGGTGTGTCTTCGAGTTCGAGATTCTCGTAGACACGCCATTCCGCATCCGCCCCGTAATCGGAGAGGGCTGCTTTCAACGCTCGTGCCAGCTCATCCGAAACAATCACATCCGCAGATTCAACAGAGATGAAGAGTTGCTCAACGGGAACCGAGAAGTCGTCAGCGACGGTGGATCGCGTCGTCGTCTGCAGGCCCGGTCCACAGGACGTCAGTACTATGGTGATCATCAATAGAAAAAGGATCCAGGGCCTAAAAGACACGAGGGAACCACATTTCGCGGAAGACAACCTCTTCGACACGGAGTACGAGACCATGGGGAGTATTTACCGTTAGAGCGAGCGAACGACGGAACGATAAGTAAACCACGTTCAACACCGTCTCATCTCCTTTTTCTATGTGAGTAAAGGAATGTCGATGTAAACGGCACACGATCATCGAGACGTCCCCGATGCACCGTCTGTCAGCATTGGAGGCAGAAGGCCGTCATCCGCGAGACTCTCCATCATTTTTTCGGCCATCACCTCCGCTTCCATCGACTGGCTGGTCGTCTTTGTCCCCTTCGCTGTCACATCGGCTCGCCAGATACGCTTTTCCAGGTTCACGTCGTAGAGACTTGCCTCAAAGGAATACGTCTGGTGGGTCGTGCTCGTCATTCCGCCCGTAGGACCCGTTGGCGGTTGATAAGTCGTATTTTCTGACTGACTTTTTTCCTCAATCAGGAGTACGTGCGAAGCATCTGAACGCCTCGCCTCATCGTACGGAACAACGAGCGCTTCTTCTTTCTCGAGGCGTGGGCCTTCCTCGTTTTCCTTCTCAGTGTCCGGCGTGTACGCTCGATGATTCACCGTCGTCCCGATACCGTAGGAGACAAGAGATAAACGAAGTTTTTCGGATGCACGCTCCGCGAGATCGTCAAGGTCGCTGCTAATGGCCGTCTGCAAATGCAGACGTTCAATCGTGGCCGAGTAGTCCGGGTCTTTGTTGGACACGACTTCAGCCGACGTGCATGCCATGAGCATACCCACGATAAGAAGGAAGCACAGGCAACGGCGTATGAAAGAGTGCGTGTTCGTCATTAAACCAAGCTTTTCCTCGAAAAAAGGTATCGGCAACGTCTCATAGTGCCTAAAGCTACATTATAGTATTTATAAGCTTAATTACTACAAGAGACAACTTCAATGCGACTGTTAATATCAAGTAGGTCATAATACTTAGCTGCCCGGGTTTACATTTGCCTGTTTAATGATAGTACGCTGCGTCACATATACGGAGTTATTAATACAGATTGACCCATCGTTTATGCCTCCACAGTATACGGACCGGATCATTTAACGCCCGCATCTCCGACAAGAAACAGCGTCGCAGCACCCGACATGGTTTCCGCGCCAAAGGCCTGATCCCGCACCCGGGCGAGTTCAGCGCCAATGCCCAACGAGACACCGGTGACGACGGCGGCTTCGTTATGAGACGAATGTCGATGTGGAGGGTGGGACAGAACGCGAGCCGCTCCGACCGCTGCTCCGCTAGTCGATTCCTTGAGTTGCAAAAATGAGAATGTGACGTCTCGACCGTCCTGCTGGTACCTCCACCTACAACAGCGCATCCGTGGGATCGAACCTGTCGACTCCGTGCTCGGGACGCATCCCGATCGCGACGGACGTTCAACAGGCGGCGGGTCTACTCCATCATTGTGTGCGGCAGAAGTGAATACTCGACCAGGGCGTCGACGA